>CAYQFA010000005.1:0-36822 GCA_964416665.1 uncultured Candidatus Saccharibacteria bacterium | reverse complement strand
TCCGAATACGATACAGCCCCTTCTCCACCGGCCCCTCTACGTCGAACGTCCGCAGCGCCAGGTCGAAATTGTCCAAAACCGAGATAAGATCCTTCACCAGATCGATGCTCCCGTACCGCGCAACGTCTTCCAAATTTTTCGCCTCCTCCTTTTTATAATTGATAAAATCCGCTTTCGCCCGCTGCCACCCCGCCTTGTATTCATCCCTCTCCTTTTCCACTGCAGCCAATTGCTCCTCTATTGATATCGACGTTTGTTTTGAAATCGGCGCTCCTGATTCCGCTGACGTCTCTTTTTTTTCGTCGTCCATAATAGTAGTGTTAAATGATTATAAATTTTTGAATACCCGTATGACCTTTCGATAATCCATCCGTTTCGGACCGATGGCAAAAATAGAAATAACATCACCATCCACTTTGTAATTTCCGCACACCACCGAAAGGTTTTCACTTCTCGTGACCGGGCTTTTCTTCCCAATGAACACCTGCGGCCCTTCGCCCATCTCCTCGGCAGCGCGCGGCAGTCGCGCATCCACATTCTCAAAATCGTGGATGACCGAACGGATGCCCGCCTGATCCTCCCAATCAAGATGGTCGATGAGATGATCCAGCCCGGATTTATAAATTTCCTCGGCCGCAAGATTGGCAACAACGCTCAAAAGGCCAAGCTGGCCCGAAAGTTCCCGCAGAAGATCCGGCAAAGCCTGCTCGTCAACGAGCTTTTTCAGATCGTTCGAATTCGCGGTCGCCTTGGCCGCGGGATTTTTCGCATCAAGCAGCCGCTCGGCAAAAAACTCATAACCCACATTCGTGGGGATCCGCCCTGCCGAATAGTGCGGCTTCTGCAAATATCCCGCATCTTCCAGCGCATCAAGCTCGATGCGGATCATCGCCGGCTTGATGCCGAATTCGTAGCGGTCGTAAAGCAAACCAGAGCTCACCGGGGCGCCGGTAGCGATGAACTCCTGTATGGCCGCCTCCAAAATCTGCGCCGTGCGTTCGGTCATTTGCGTCGGGTATATTTAATACATTCTTCATTATATACGCGTTAGCAAGCTAGTCAAGGGCTTGCTAAGAGCAGTGTACCGGAGGTGCGGGGGTGGCAAAGCATGGCGCGTTTTCGGCAGAAAACGACGCGACCCTCTCATGAGAAAAGCATGCTGCTGCGGTGTGGTACAATATTCATATGGAAACGAAAACGGGCAAGAATGTCACCTGGATCGACATCGAAAAACCGTCGGAGAAAGACCTTGATTGGCTTCAGAAAGAGTTCGGCATCCATCCCGTCATCGTCGAAGAGCTGCGCGGCCCGTCCTCGCGCGGAAAGGTTGAGGTCTACAAGAACTACCTTTTTTTCATCTATTATTTCCCGGTCTATGATACCGAAGACGAGGCATCGACCCGCGCGGAGATCGATTTTCTCATCACCAAAGACACCATCATCACCGTGCATTACGACGCAGTGAAAAAGGTCATCGAAAATTTCGATTTCCAGCCGCTCTCGACGCCGATGGACGTGATGTACGAGCTCATCGAGCATCTGATCAATTTCGAAGAACGGCAGCTCCGGCATATCCGTGAGAAGGTGGAATCGGTCGGCAAAGAGATATTCAGGGACAAAGAGCGCGAGGTGCTTGAGCGTATCACCTACTTAAAACGCGACGTCTCCGAATATCGCATCATCGTCCGCCTGCAGGGACCGATATTCCATTCACTGCTCGTGCGGGGCGAAAAATTCTGGGGCAAATCCGCGGAAGTGTATTTGAACAGCCTGATCGGCGACCAGCTCAAAGTGGTCAACCAACTTGAGGATTACCGCGAGGCAATCGCCGACTTTGAGGACACGAACAACCAGCTGATGAATCTGAAGATCAACACGGTGATGAAAACCTTCACGTCGCTCTCGTTCCTCACCTTCCCGTTCATGCTCATCGCCGCGCTCTTCAGCATGAACACGCGTGGCACCCCGATCGTCGACCTGCCGCATGCATTTTGGATCGTTTTCGGCATCATGGTGATCGGCATGGTCGCGATGACCGTCTACTTCAAACGCAAAGGATGGTTTTAGTGGTCCTAATGCTCAACTAACAATCGATGACGAAGCTCTATAACACTCTCACGCGTGAAAAGGAGGCACTGCCGGATCAAAAAAAGATCCGGCTGTTCGTTTGCGGCCCGACCGTATACGACTACCTCCACATCGGCAACGCCCGCACCTATATCTTCTTCGATTTTTTTGCGAAATACCTTCGCCATATCGGCTACGACGTTTTCTATCTCCAAAATATCACCGACATCGACGACAAGATCATCAAGCGGGCCGCCGAGGAACAGAAAAAAACGCCCGAAATCGCGGACTTTTTTACGGCAGCTTATATGGAAGACATGCGCGCGTTGGGCATCGATGCGGTGACGGAATACGCCCCTGCGACAAAATTCATTTCACAGATCGCGGCGCAGGTCGAACGGCTGATCGACAAAGGCTATGCCTATAAGATCGAAGGCGACGGCTGGTATTTTGATATATCAGAAGACACTGATTATGGAAAACTCAGCGGCCGAACGGCTGAACAGGCCGAGGACGGCGTCTCGCGGATCGATGAAGCTCTCGGCAAAAGAAACAAAGGCGACTTCTGCCTCTGGAAATTCTCGAAATCGGACGAGCCGAGCTGGCCAAGTATACTCGGCGACGGAAGACCGGGCTGGCACATTGAAGACACCGCGATATCCGAATTCTACTTCGGACCGCAATACGACATTCACGGCGGCGGCGTCGATCTGAAATTCCCCCATCACGAGGCCGAGATCGCGCAACAGGAATCCGCATCGGGGCTCAAGCCGTTCGTTCGAACATGGGTGCACACCGGCGCGCTTCTTGTTGAAGGGAAAAAAATGTCGAAGAGCCTGGGAAATTTTGTGACGATCCGTGATTTTCTCGATCGCCATCCCGCCGAACTCTTGCGATGGATGACGCTCACCCATCATTACCGCTCCCCTCTCGATTATTCCGAGGCAAATGCAAGGCAGGCGCAGGCGGGCATCAATACCGTTCTACAATTCGTCGCAAAGCTCGGCGTGGCGGAAGGCGCGCAGGAAAAGAAAACTCCATCGCACGTCGTGAGAACGATCGTGGAACAGAACAAAGAAATGTTCTCCGCCGCACTCTCCGACGATCTCAACACTCCCGGTGCCATTGCCGCTGTTTTTTCCCTCATATCGGAATATCAGGACACCGTCTGGCGACTTGCCGCGAGCGATGCCACCATGCTTAAAGAATATATTAAAGGAGCCCTTGATGTCCTCGGCCTGTCGTCATTGAATATCCCTGCCATCCCTCAAAAAATCCAGCAAATGGCGCAGAAACGCGAAGAGTTCCGGAGTAATAAACAGTTTATCCAGTCCGACGCCTTGCGCGATGAGATGGATAGCTTAGGATATGAAATTGAAGACACGCCAATGGGATATTTCCTTTGGCCGAAATCATAACCCATGCCCCCCACAAAAAAATCACAATTAAAGCTCCCACCGCAGAATCTGGAAGCTGAACAGACCGTGCTCGGTGCGGTGCTCATCGACAAGAACGCCATCTTCCGCGTGGCCGATCTTTTGGTTCCGAACGATTTTTATCTGCCGCAACACGAGCGGATCTACGAGGCCATCCTGTCGCTCTATGAAAAACATCAGCCGATCGACGTTCTCAGCCTGACCACCTACCTCAAAGAAAAGGAATTATTGAAAGAGATCGGTGGCTCGACATATTTGGCAGAACTTACCAACCAGGTTTCGAGCGCGTCGCATGTCCAGCACTACGCGACGATCGTGAAAGAGAAAAAGATCATGCGCGATCTCGTGAAGGCGTCGGCAGAGATCGCAGAGAATGTTTTCAACTCCTCGGGCGAGGTGGAAGACCTCCTTGATGACGTCGAACAAAAGATCCTGTCGATTTCGCAAAAATCATTGCCGCAAAATTTCATAGCGCTCAAGGACGATCTCACGAGCGCGTACGAGCGCATCGCCAATCTCCACGCCGGTGGCGGAAAGCTGCGCGGCGTGCCGACCGGTTTTCCCGCCCTTGATGAAACGCTTTCCGGTTTGCAAAAATCCGAGCTCATTATCTTAGGCGCGCGACCTTCGGTGGGAAAGACCTCGCTCGCGCTCGACATCGCGCGCAACGCATCGAAAGCCGGCTTCACCGTCGGCGTCTTCTCCCTTGAAATGTCACGCGAGCAACTGCAGGACCGCATCATCTCCTCCGAATCGCAGGTGCCGCTGTGGAACATTCTCACCGGACGCATCTCGAACGACAATGAATTTGCGATGATCCAGGGCGCGCTCGACCGGCTTTCGAGCACCAAGCTTTTCATCGACGACAGTCCATCGCTCAACGTGCTCCAAATGCGCTCCATGGCCCGCCGGTTGCAGGTGGAGCACGGCCTCGATCTTCTGGTCGTCGACTATCTCCAGCTCATCCGACCGCGCATCTCGAGCGACAACATGGTGAATATGATCACGGAGATCTCGCGCGGCCTCAAGGCGCTCGCCCGCGAACTCAGAGTCCCCGTCCTCGCACTCTCGCAGCTTTCCCGCGGCCTTGAACAGCGCGACCACAAGATCCCCCGCCTCTCCGACCTCCGCGACTCCGGCTCCATCGAGCAGGATGCCGACATCGTCATGTTCATCTATCGCGATGAGCGCAATCCGAACGATGCCGCCTCGGCCGCCGACAGCACCGTCCACCTTCGCATCGCAAAACACCGCAATGGCCCGCTCCGCGATATGGACCTCTTCTTCGACTCCGAGCGCGCAACGTTCAAGACGATCGAAAAGCGTTACGACGAATTACCATCGCTATGATGAAACTTCCCGACCCGGTACAGAAAGTGGTCGACAACCTTTCCGACCTTCCCTCGATCGGACCGCGGCAAGCGGTCCGTTTGGCGTTCTATCTCCTCGGCGAGAAAAAGGAATCACTCCGCGTGTTGGCGCAAAGTATCGATGCCCTGCGCGGGATAAAGACCTGCGAGCGCTGTTTTTTTATCCATCAAAATGACGGCGAACTCTGCGATGTCTGTGCGAATCCCGCACGCAACCAACGTGTCATCATGATCGTCGAAAAGGAGACCGATTTCCTTTCTCTTGAAAATACCAAAAAATTCACCGGCCGCTATTTCGTGAGCGGTCCGATCCCGAAGACCGGATTCCTCGAACCATGGCAGAAAACGCGACTGGAGAGTTTGAAAAAATTCATACAAAGCGATCTTGGCGGCCAGGCGGATGAGATCATTCTCGCCTTCAATCCGACGACGCTCGGCGATTTTCAGACATCGCTTATCATGAAGGAATTGGTGCCGCTCACAAAAAAGATCAGTCGCCTCGGACGCGGATTGCCCACCGGCGGCGAGATCGAGTTCGCTGATGACGAAACGCTCGGCAGTGCGCTCGAACGAAGAAGCTAGTGGCAGAGTAAGATAATAAAAAAAGAGGAAGGGGTCCGAACGTTCTGAGTGAACGCGCGGACCCCTTGTCGGGCACCGTTTGGCGGCGCCGCGAAATGATATCTACACTAAACTACTTGGGACTTCGGCACTTGCGTACCTTCGTAAAAGCGGTAGAGGTAAAGACCTAACTCATGGACAGCGTGGACAGATGCCTTGCGTTGTTCCTGTAAGGGATACCGGGCACGCACTGCAGCGGAAAACTTATCGCCGCATTGCGGGCATGCGCCAAGATGCTCATGCACATCAGTGATGTTTGCCGTCGTACTACCGACGACCGCCACCAGACCCGCAGGAGTGAATCCCTGAACGAGGGCGTGAAGAGCCTTCTGTCGCGCGGCCTCCCGTGCCATGGCCTTGCTGGTTGTTTTCCTGACCCCCGCGTTCCTGTCTGCGACAACAGGAAAAGATGGAAGATTTACTGCTGCTACTGCAGATGCAGACATATTTCCATACCTCGTGTGGAACAAAATCTGTGGAACAAACTATATATTATCTAAATCACAGATTTCTGTCAACGACCGCGCTGTGGAAAACGGCCGGACGGACGGGACGATGGTCGGCTTGTCGACCGACCCATAGACCGACCGGATGACGGGCGGCGCGAAAAACCGCCATGAGGCGCTCCCGCTGGACGAGCCATGCCTTGCGGCGAGCGCGAATGGGACGAAAACGAGGGCGCACCCGCTCCCGGCCTTCTGAACGGCGGCCTCGACGAGAACGGGCGACGTTCGTACGGCGGGCGGCCCGACGGAAGATCGATCTCCCGCGCCGGAGGCAATTCAGGAACTTTGGAAAGCGGCAACGTTCCGCGGATCAATCGCTCGATATCACGCACGTCGAATTTCTGGTCGGGAGTGGCGAAAGAAATGGCATGACCGGATGCGCCGGCACGCGCGGTGCGGCCGATGCGATGCACATAATCTTCGGCATTGTCCGGCAGGTCATAATTGAGCACGAGCTCGATCCCCTTCACGTCGATACCGCGCGCAGCGATGTCGGTCGCAACGAGGATGCGGTACTTTCCGTTGCGGAATCCGTCGAGCGCTTCGCGGCGCTGGCCGAGCGAGCGATTGGAGTGGAGTTCGGCGGCGGTATGGCCGAGCGCGCGCAAGCTCGTGGCGATCTTCTTTGCGCCATGCTTGGTGCGCGAAAATACTAAAACGGAGCCGCGATATTCATAAAGCAATTTTTCAAGCAAACGCGGCTTGTCGTTCCGCGCGATGAAGAAAAGTTCCTGGGTGACCTTCTCGAGCGTGGTGCCCGGCGGCGCGATCTCAATGCGCAAAGGAAGCTTCATATACGAGTTCGCAAGCGCGAGAATGTTTTTTGGCATCGTCGCCGAGAACAATAACGTTTGGCGCTCACGCGGCACGGTAACGAGAATGCGCTTGAGCTGAGGCTCAAAACCCATATCAAGCATGCGATCCGCCTCGTCGAGCACCAAGATACTTACTTTATTCAAATTCAACGTTTTCTGCTGGAGATGATCGATGATCCTGCCCGGCGTGCCGATGACGATATGCGGCAAACGATGAAGCGCCTGTACCTGGCGATAATTTGATTCGCCACCCACCAGAAGCGCCGTGCGAACGCCGAGCGTGCCACCCACTTTCGCGATCATTTCCTGTACCTGCAACGCAAGTTCACGCGTGGGCAGGATGACCAAGCCCTGTTTACCGGAAAGTGCCGCCTGGATCATAGGGATACCGAACGCCAAGGTCTTCCCCGTGCCGGTCTGTGCGAGCCCCATCAGATCCTTTCCCTCGATGCCGGCCGGAATTGATTTTTCCTGAATGGGAGTGGGGACTTTATATTGCAATTTATCGAGTACGGTAAGAATATTCGGTGCGATCCCCAATCCATAAAAACTAGATGTTTCTGTCATGTGCGCTAACTATATCATAAAAATAACATATTAACAACACGAACCCTCGCTCGGGTCGAAGTCGAGGGAGGGCTCGCTATGAGATTATATTCAGCTAGAGAAATCCCGTGGGGTAAAGCGTGATCGGCCGCGATATTTTCGTACCCTCCCGCTCTCCCCAATGTGGTGCATAGGCGTAGTATATTATTTTTTTATGGCGACCTTTATCTGTCTGTCAATTACTACACCCATCAAAATCCTTTCTTTCAATCTTTTTGCGACACCAAGAAATATTACGCCGCACCGCTTTTTTTATGGCAAAATTTCCTGTACGCCGCGCGCCTGAATACTGCCGCTTGCGTTGCGATCACCAAAAACGATCACAGTATCGCCAACGCGAAAACCGCCACTTAATACCACTCCCGGGCCGGCGACCACGACGGAAGTAGCGCCATTCCCGTCCATGATCATGAAGCCGCTCGATGCGACCTCCGCGACGACCCCACGATGCATGCACGCAGGAGGATTGGTCTCGGACTCATAAAAACGGCCCATTATAGGGACGTCTTCCTCGGCATAGTGAAACACTCCCGCGTGAAACGACGTTGCCGCGATCCAAAAACTTCCAAGGACAACAAGAAGGACAAGGACAAAAAGAAATTCGGAAAGCGGCCGGTGATAGACGAACGAATAATGATTCATGATATTTGCCAATACAACAAGGATCACCAACGAGAGTAAAAGCAACCCCCACGGCAATGCGGCGAGCAATAATGACCATCCGCTTATTCCGAAATCAGGGGCGAACCAAACGTCATCCTGATGCAACGCAAAAATGATAAAACTGGCAACGTAGAGAAGTAATGCAAAAAGAAGCGCAGCTGATATTGCCATCAATATCGCGCGGACGACAAACACCCACCGCGGACGCATCCTGGTCTCCCCGCTTTTTATCGCGTCGATGACGCCCTCTTCAATAGTATCTTCGTCCATAATGATTGTTCATTGATTACTACATTACTTATCCACCTTTTTTTTCAACATCGCCTTTCCCCGTTGAAGCCGGACGCCGACGGTTGAAACAGGAATTCGTAAGACATCGGCTATCTCCTTGTAGTCCAACTCTTCGAAATAGTACAGCATAAGCGGCTCCCGGTATTTTTCCGGGATCTCGTTGAGCGACCGCTCAAGCATGGTCTTCAACTCGTGCTGGCGCGATGGGCTATCGGCGGTCTCTTTGGCACTAAGATGCGGGAAAAGGACGTCAAAGTCAAACAGCGAAATGTTGCCGCGCTCTTTCGTGCGCTTTTTCAAAGCGTTCACAAACTCATTATGGGCTATGCGATAGAGCCATGGCGAAAAGCGCCGATCGGTATCAAAGCTCTTGATGTTGACATAGGCCTTGATGAACACATCCTGCACGAGATCCTTGGCGTCGTCGCTATCGAAAAGGAATCGGCGCGCGTAGCGGGTCATTTTCGGCTCGTATCGCTCCACGAGTTCCCGAAATGAATCAAAATCGCCGTGTTGGACTGCCGCGGCGATAGCTTCGTCCTTTCTTTCGTCCATACTGTTTAGTACGCTTCGCGAAGGCATAATGTTTCGGACGGTTGCCATATGTGCGAAAATGCTATGATTACCAGTATGCATTTCCGTAAAAAAACAGCGGCACCCGAGCAGAAAGAGCCCACTGCCGCCCAGAAAAAAAGCTTGTGGCGGATAAAAATGGCGACGGCGGCACTTCTTGTCATTTCCGCCAGTCTGGCGCTTTTCATCTATATCCAGGGCCTTCCGCCGCCCGCGCACTTATACGATTCCCTCGCAAAGTGCATCGCGCAAAGCAGTACCACGTTTTACGGCGCGTTCTGGTGTCCGCACTGCCGTGACCAAAAGACGAAATTCGGCACCGGCGCGCAATATCTCCCCTATCACGAATGCTCGCTTCCGGACGGGTCGGGAGAGATACAAGATTGTATTGATGCCGGCATAAAAAACTATCCGACATGGGTGTTCAAGGACGGCTCACGGCTCGTTGGCGCCCAGGAACCGTCTACTCTCGCACAAAAGACCAACTGTCCGCTCCCGACGTCAACGTGATATACTGTACAACATCATCGCCCCATGACACCCCTCGTACAGACAGTGACCAATATTCTCTCTTTCGGAACGCTCCTTTCCGATGTTCTTGTTGTGGTGCTTTTCGTCATCATCCTCGGATCGCTCCAACAAAAAAAGTGGGGTAAAAAAATAGCCGACTTCTTCGGCGACGATGCCTTACTCTTCTCGTTCCTGATCGCCGCAGGAGGAACCGTCGCCAGCCTGTTCTATTCGGAATTCGCCCACTTCCTGCCGTGCGAACTATGCTGGATACAGCGCGCGTTCCTCTACACGCAAGCCGTCATCCTGCTCATCGCCATGGTCGGGAGAAAAGCGGAACGTCGAAGGCTCTACAACAAGCTCGTAGAAAAATGCTGCATCGTGCTTTCATGCTGCGGATTCGCGGTCGCCTTTTATCACACCTACCTCCAGCTCGGCGGCGGCGCGATCATCCCCTGCTCCGCAAGCGGTCCCAGCTGCCAATACGTCTACTTCCTCCAATACGGCTACATCACCATCCCGACGATGTCGCTTACCGCATTCGCACTGATCTTGCTCTTTATGCTCTTAAAAAAGAGCGAGGAATAGAAAAAGGGTCATGGCGCGACAAGCACCACGACCCTTGATTCGACCATGCGGCTGCACTACGTTGTTGCAGTCGCCAAATGCCATTGAAAAGAAGCAGGTCTGATACCGACTCCTTCATCACCCCGCTCGGCGCGTTGGAACTCCGGCGGACGACGAAGACGATCAATGAACGCAAGCGTGTTCCGCCGGCGGCGAGTCCCGCTGATGTGCGTGTTCGCGACGCGAACGGCGTTATCGTACTGCTTGATCGCTGCGAAAGCTTTGGCAAGATCCGCATACGCCTCATCCCGCTGCCTGCGCGGAAGACGCTTGCAAATCTTGTCAAAGTGCCGCAGATCGATCCTTTCTTGGGAAACGGCGAAAAGCTTGAGCGTGAGCCGCAAACGGACGATCGGCTCGAACCCCACGATCAGACGTCTGACCTCCGGATAGACGATCCGACCATTGTGCGAATTCTTGGCGAGGAATTCGATCCACGCCGACACCAACTTCCTTACCTTTCCCGTTTTTACGATGTACCCCAACTGCTCGGGAACACTACGAACCAACGTCGCATCAATCATATCTGCCTCTCCTTGGTTGACCACTGTTGATCGATAAAGCCGGAAAAAATCCGCGACTTCGTTCCTACTATCTTTTTTATACAATGTTATATCGAACGCCGTCAAATTGACTTTTTTCATAAATTTGCCAATAGTAATGGCAGTGACAGCAGCGTCTCCATGGAGGTGGGGTATGAACATGAGCAGCGCCTATGCAGAGGCCACGCTTGTTCTCCCCATCCGAGGGAGAAAAATGTGGCTGGGAAGAAAGACCCGCGGCATCGGAACGGGAACCCTCAACGGCCCCGGCGGCGGCATCGAGGAAGGAGAGACCCATCACCAATGTCTGGTGCGGGAAACGGAAACCGAAACAAGCGTCCGTATGGATCCCGAGAGACTGGAGTTTGTCGCCCTTCTGGATTGTTACAATAGAAGGCCCGACGACAGCGTCTTCCAAGCCCGCGTGTGGGTCTATATCACTCGCAGCTGGCGGGGAAAATTCAAGGCCAGCGAAGAGATGACGGACTGGGGATCCTATCCCCTGGACGATCTTCCTTTCGGCAAAATGATGCCAGCCGATCCTGTGTGGATCCCGGAAGTGGTGCTCAAAAACAGACGGGTCCACGCCGAGATCCATTATGGTCCGGGTCAAAAATATCTTGAAAGCGAGCCGGTCATCAAAGACCTGCCCGCCGACATGCAGGACAACTAAGTGCGGTACCCCACAGGTGCCGCACTGATTTTATTTCGATCGTTTGAAAACCCGGCAAAGTGCGTTATAATCAACGAACTATGGCACAATCATATACCAATTTAAAGAAGCTTTCGGACAAAAACGGCGAGGTCGAATTTCAGGCGGATATCTCCGAGGCGGTGCTCGAAGAAAATATTTTGGCGGAGCTCGCGCATGCCGCCGCTGAGTTCTCCCTGCCGGGATTTCGCAAAGGAAAAGTACCGCACGACGTCGTGCGCGAACACGTCGGCGAAATGGAATTGCTTGAAGGCGCAGCGGACGAGGCGCTTCGCGATGCCATGCAGGAGATCGCAGCCGACGAGAAGCTTGACGTCCTCGGACGCCCCCAACTCATCGTCACAAAGCTCGCTCCGAAAAATCCCGTGGAGTTCAAGATCCGCTACGCGCTCGCTCCGGAGGTCTCGCTCCCCGACTATAAAAAGATCGGACGAACCATCGCCGAGCGCAAGGATACGATTGAGATAACCGAGAAAGAGATTGACGAAGCGATCGCACGCATACAATCGATGATCGCGCCGCAAAAGACGGCCGATGGCGTTCAAGGCGAACCCGCGTCGCTTACCGACGAATCGGTAAAAAAACTCGGCCCGTTCAACACTGTCGCCGATTTTCGTACGGAACTCAGGCGGAATCTTGAACAGGAAAAGATCTTCCATAACAAAGAGGTGAAGCGCGACGAGATGATAAAGGAGATCGTTAAAAGCACGAAAGTGAAAGTGCCGCCGATGATCATCGAGCAGGAGCACTCCGAATTTATGCATGATCGCGACGAACAGCTTCAGCGAGCGAACCTGCCGCTCGAGGAATATCTCAAACAAAGCGGCAAGACCGCCGAAGAGTTGGAGAAGGAGGAACGCCGAATCATCGAAGAGGATATAAAAACCAGCCTCGCGATCCAAGCCATTAGAACAAAAGAGCAGCTCGCGCCGGAGGAGAGAGAGGTGCAGATCAATATCGCACAATTGAAGCTGCGATATCCGGATCGTGACGAAGAGACCCTGCGTCGCACTGCCGGCGCGCTCATCCTCCAAGAAAAACTCTTTGCATTGCTCGAAGGAGAAGAAAAAGCCGCAACGGGAGAAGATGACGCGAAAGAGGCCAAGTGAAATGTTTTGGCGTCCCCGTTGGTATAATACAGGGAAGGCCATTAAGAAAATATTAAAAAGCAGCCAACACAAAAAATCATGGAAATAAGGGATAAGGTCGCCATCGTGACGGGAGCATCGGAGGGAATCGGAAAAGAAATTGCAAAAAAACTGGCCGCAGGCGGCGCGAAGGTGGTGTTGGCGGCACGCAACGACGAGAAACTCGGCGAACTCGCCCACGAGTTGCACGGGTCGCTTGCGGTGCATACCGACATGGCCAACCAAGCCGACATCCAAAATCTCATTGATCGCACGATCGAGGTTCATGGCCGGATCGATATCTTGGTGAACAACGCCGGTCAGGGCATGTATGGCCCCGTCGAGCATATCGATATCGACAAATATCACCACATGATGAACATCAACCTGTTTGGACCGGTTTATGCGATGGAGCTCGTCATCCCCCATATGCGCGAACAGGGCGGCGGCATGATCCTCAACATTAGTTCGCGCGTCTCGAAGAATTATTATCCGAATCTCGCGGCGTATGCCTCAACGAAATATGCTTTGAACGCGATCTCCCTGACCGCGCGAACCGAACTCGCGAAAGACAAAATAGTCGTGAGCGTGATGCATCCCAAAATGACGGCGACAAATTTCAGTAAGAACGCCATCGGTGCACATCCCGACATGACGACTACCGCGCGGACGCGAAATCCCGGGATGGAAGTTGATACTGCGGAACAGGTCGCGGCGAAAACAATGGAGCTGATCAAGTCCGAAGCGCCGGAGGCGGAAATGTAAAATCGTGACTGGCATATCCACTTCGACCGTTCTGGGGTAGAATGGCATCATGCTTATCGATGACGTCAAAATCCGCATATCCGCCGGACATGGGGGCAAGGGCTCGGCGGCTTTTAATAAGAATTTAATGAGCCTCGGCCCCGCAGGCGGGAGCGGCGGCAAGGGCGGGAGCGTCTATGCCGAAGGGATATCCGATCTTTCGGGGCTTGGACAATTCCGCTTTAAAAAGGAATTTTCCGCGGAGGACGGCCAGGAGGGGCGCGGACAGTTCCGCGACGGGCATGACGGCAAGGATCTTGTCTTGAGACTGCCCGTCGGTACGCTGGCGCATAACCTTACGAACGGCACCGACACCGAGATCGTCACTATCGGTGAGAAAATATTGCTCGCGAAGGGCGGCATCGGCGGTAAAGGCAACTTCCAGTTCCGTTCGGCGACCAACACGTCCCCCACGCAAACACAGGCCGGCCGCCCCGGCGAGAGTTTCGAGTTCCGCCTTGAACTGAAGTTCATCGCCGACGTTGGCTTTGTTGGATTACCGAACGTGGGCAAATCAAGTCTGCTGAACGAGCTTACCAATGCGAACAGCAAGGTGGCCAACTATGCCTTCACCACACTTGAGCCGAATCTCGGCACGTATTATTCGCTCATTCTCGCTGACATCCCGGGGCTTATCGAAGGTTCGTCGAGCGGCAAAGGGCTCGGCACAAAGTTTCTCCGCCATATTGAACGCACCAAAACGCTGTTCCATTTTATCTCCGCCGAGTCCCCTTCACCCGTTGGCGATTACAGGACCATCCGCGCCGAATTGGGTACCTACAGTAAGGCGCTCCTCAAAAAACCGGAGCACCTCTTTTTGACCAAGTCGGACGTAGTGGACGAAAAAGAATTGAAATCAAAATTGGCGAAGCTTAAAAAGATAGATCCGAGAGCGATCGCGATTTCGATCGTTGACGATGAGAGCATTGAGAAAGTGAAGAAACTTTTGAATACGATTCAGGCGAAGAAATAAAAAGGGCGCCGCAATCGCAAGCGCCCTCCGTCCCATTTCGACGACCCTGTTTCTCTGGTTACCGTCATTTCCGTAGATCTGACCATTCGCCCACCGAGGGGCTTTCCTGATTATATACAAATCCTTAAAAATATCATATAATACCCTCGTAACGCGCAGATTGCGCGTTCTTATTATGTTATGGCAAACAACGAAGTAATCCTCCGATTCAACGATGTCACTTTCGAGTACGGGAAAAAGAAGATCCTCGACGAGGCGACATTTTCGGTGCGTCGCGGGGCAAAGGTAACGCTCATGGGTCAGAACGGCGCCGGCAAAAGCACGATGTTCCAGCTGATCACGGGCGGGCTCAAAGCCGAAGAGGGCAATGTCATCATAGAGGAAGGGCTCACTTTTGCGGTCTCCAAACAGGTCATTCCGCGCGACCAACTCAACGCAACCGTGCTGGCATTTTTCGAGAACGCGTTTCCCGATAAGAAAATCTACGATATCGAGCCTCGCATCAAAAAAGTGCTCAAGATCGTCAACCTTTCGGCGCCGCTCGATCGGATCGTGAAAAGTTTTTCCGGCGGCCAGCAGGCACGGCTTCTGCTTGCCTTTGCGCTCATCCAGGACCCGGATATGCTCCTCCTTGATGAACCGACGAACAATCTCGACACGGCGGGAATCGAACATCTTACCAAATTCCTGATCGATTCCAAAAAGACCTGTATCGTCATCTCCCACGATGCCGACTTTTTGAACTCATTCACGCAAGGCGTGTTATACCTCGACATCTTCACAAAAAAAGTTGAACAATACACCGGCAATTATTTTGACGTATTGAAAGAGATAACCGCGCGTCTTGAACGTGAACGCATGAAGAACGTCCGGCTCCAGCGGGATATTCTCCACCGAAAAGAACAGGTCAATTTCTTCGCGCAGAAAGGCGGCCACATGCGCGACGTGGCGCGCAAGATGAACGAAAAGATCGCGGAGCTCGAAGAGGATGTCGTGGATGTGCGTCAGGAAGACAAGACCATCCGCAATTTCGCCATCCCCTGTCAGGAAGATATTGCCGGGCGCATCCTGGAGCTCACCTCCGTTTCGGTCATAAAGAACCACAAAGCAACGGCAAAAAAGATCAATGTCGCGCTTAAAAAGAACGAGCGATTGCACCTTGTCGGACCGAACGGCATCGGAAAGACCACCTTGCTCGAAGCGCTCGCGACCGGCCACGCCAAGGGCGAAAGCATCGAACCCGGTATCCGCATCGGCTACTATCGCCAGGATTTTTCCACGCTCGACTTCGATGCGACGGTCTGGGATACGCTCGCTCGCGCCATGCGCGAAGGCGACCAGGACCGCCTTCGCTCCACGGCAGCAGGATTTTTACTTGATGCGGAGATACTGCGTGCGAAGATCGGCGCGCTTTCCGAAGGCCAGAAGGGACTCGTTGCGTTCGCGAAGTTGTCGCTCGAAGCACCCGGCCTTCTCATTCTGGACGAACCGACAAACCACATTAATTTCCGCCACATTCCCGTCATCGCAAAAGCGCTCGATCGCTACGAAGGTGCAATGATCCTCGTAAGCCACGTTCCGGATTTTGTGAAACAGATCCGCATCGATTACACGCTCGACCTCGCAGCGCTTTAAAAGCGTCGGCGGAAATCACGCCTCTTTTTTCTCGAGTTCCAAACACACCGAGTTTATACAATAGCGCTTGCCGCCTTTTTCAGCCGGACCGTCGTCGAAAAGATGACCCAAGTGCGCGCCGCAATTCTTGCAGACCACTTCCGTACGGCTCATGCCGTGGCTATCGTCAGTTCTCAACTCGACGTTCGCCAGATTGGCCGGCTCGGTGAAACTCGGCCAACCGGTGCCGGAATCGAATTTCGTATCCGACGAAAAGAGCTCAGCTCCGCACACCGCGCATTTATACATGCCCTTCTCGTGATTGTTCCAATATTTTCCCGTGAACGCCGGCTCTGTCCCCCGCTTCCGCGCCACGTCGTAGAGCTCCGGTGGAAGCTCGTCATCCGATCTCGTTTTTTTATTGCTATCCATATCTGTGACAATTACTACACCAATGGCAGTCGCCTTATTTCTGTTTTTCTTTTAAAAGTGCCGCAAAATCCTTTTGCAAAAGCTCGACCTTCGGCTCGATGATGACCTGGCAATACGGTGCCGAGGCATTTTTGCGATAATACTGCCGATGATAATCCTCCGCGTCATAGAAGACATCGAATGGAGTGACCTCTGTGACAATGGGACGACCGCCGGGGTCGGAGGTTTCGAGTTGTTTTATGAACGCCCGCGCGGCATTCCTCTGCTCCTCGCTCGTATAAAAAATCGAGGAACGGTACTGCGGGCCGACGTCGTTGCCTTGCCGGTCGCGGGTCGTCGGATCGTGCGTCGCGAAGAACACCGTGAGAAGGTCACGGTAAGAGATCAGCGTCGGATCGAATTCGATCTTCGCCGCTTCCGCATGGCCCGTGGTACCGCTGCATACCTGTTCATACGTCGGGTTCTTCACGGTTCCGCCCGTATAGCCGGGCATCACCGAAATGACGCCGCGGAGTTCCTCAAAGATCGCCTCCGTGCACCAGAAACATCCTCCACCGAACACCGCCGTTTCCTTTGGTTTGTCGTCCATTGGTTAATGATACCTTAACCGAAGGTGAACGTGTACGCTTGCAAGCCGGGCGAATTAACGATCAATTGCAGCGTGTGCTCGCCGCCACCGTCAGGATTTTTAACAAGATCGTAAAGCCGGTCGCTCGAAATCACCACCTTCCCGTCGTGCACGTCGCTTCCGGCAGCGGCACCGATGGGCTGGCCGTCCTGTAAAACTTCGACGACCGTTCCGGTGGCGGCACCCGCCGCAACCATATAGACATCTCCCGCATCATATTCGTATGTGATCGTAGCCCCCGCACTGAGATTGGTCGCATATTGATCTCCAAAATTCCACACTCCGCCAAGATAAAGCTTGTTGAGGCCGATCGAACTCGTTGCGGGAGCGACAAGCGTCTGGTTGCCGTTCATAAAAAAGATCCCGTTGGCCAAGAAGCTATTTCGTTCAGCACCGAAATATGTTTCCGGACTATTGATGTCGCTAAGGTCTGAAGGCGCGATGTCCACGGTAGAAGTCGCGATCGCCGCCGCGTCCGTACCGAGTATCGTCGCGCGTTCTGCGAGCAGTTTTTGGATTTCCGCCTCGGTCGTATCATAATCGCCCTCGCCGATGTGATCATGGACGATGTATCCCGCCATGTCGATCAGATATTCATGCGGCCAATAGAGATTGCCGTAGGCGTTCCACGTCCCCTGGTCGCTGTCGAGGACGACCGGATATTGGATGCCATAATCCTTTACTGCCGTCTGTACGTTTGCAAGGTTCTTCTCGAAATCGAACTCCGGCGTATGGATCCCGACGATCTCCAATCCTTCGCCGCCGTATTTCTGATACCACGCATTGAGATATGGGATCGTGCGCACGCAATTGATACAGCTGTACGTCCAAAAATCCAGCAAGATCACTTTTTTCCCGATAAGGCTTGCAAGGGTAAAGTCGGACGACGCGTTGATGAATCCCGTAGGGTCGGTGATCTCGATCGCCGGTTGATCGCCGGCGGCTTTATCTGCCGCGGCAAGCTGGAGCAACGCGGCACGCTCGGCGCTTGGGACGCCCGCCGTGGAAGGAGCCGACGTCGCAGTACCGTTGTCCGACGTGAGAGCGTCGAGGTTCAAAGCCGCGCCGCTTTGACCTATTGGCGCCGGATGCACCTTCAAACTTTCCAGATACCAGATAGCGCCCACGACGAGAATGAGAATGATCACGAATGCCACCTTCTTTTTATTGGTATCCATGGCGGTGATTTATATTTTGTACTTCAGAAGGATACTGTTGATAAAACCGAAGTTCGCGATAAGCGGGAGGTCTTGCGTGAAGACAAGGACACCCAATATCACGAGGATCGCGCCGAAGACAGGGTTCACATATTCCAGCTTTGCGGCATATTTATTGATGAGATCGGCGCTTTGCGAAACGAACAATCCGACCAGAAGGAAGGGAAGGCCCAACCCGATCGCATAGGAAAGAAGGAGAAAGAACGCCTCGCCGGGTGCGGATGCAGCGACGCCAAGGATACCGCCCAACACCGGACCCACGCACGGCGTCCATCCGGCGGCAAAAGCGAGCCCAAAAAGCAGCGAGGTAAGATAACGCGACCGGAAATTCACTTTGGGCGTCAGCTTGTGATCGCTCTCGAAAAATCGTATCCGAAAAAAACCCATCAGATAGAGGCCGAAAAAGATGACAATCGTACCGCCGATCCACGCAAGCCACGACTGTACCATGTATGCCACATGGGAAAGTATTCCGTTCAGGAGCACGCCGAGCAGCGCAAAAACAATGGAGAAACCCAGTACAAAGAAAAAACTATTGAGAAAGATGCTGAGCCGTGACGGCTTCGTCGCGGCCGAAGACGACTCCCCCGCCAAATATGCGAGAAAACCAGGTATGATCGGCAAGATGCACGGCGAAAGAAATGAGACAATGCCTGCAAAGAAAGCGACCAGAATGGGAATGGTTGTCATTCTAAATAGTTATTACAACCCACATCCATGATATTCGTCATGATCGGGCCGATGATACTATTAAATTATACTAAATGCGATGATTTGGGGGTACAATACCTATCATGAAGCGCACGGCCAAAGGGCCCTATCATAGCCTGTTCGAGATCGGAATCGCGATAAAGCTTGCGGATGGTGTCATTCAGACTCTCTCCAGCATCCTGCTCGTCTTTATCAGCCATACGACGTTCGTCACTTTTTTTGGTCCCCTCATCCATACATCGCTGTGGCATCTTGCGCACCCATTCTTTCGCTCGTTCTCCGTGAATGGAAAATCGTTCTGGGCGGCCTACCTATTCATTCACGGCGTCGCCAATTTATTTTTATCGCTCATGCTTTTCAAAAACAAATCGTGGGCCTATCCTACCGCAGCGGGCGTCTTCGGACTGTTCGATCTCTATCAAATCGCGACGTTCATCCACCGGCCCACGCTCGTACTCGGCGCATTCACCTTCTTCGATCTCGTGGTCATCGGCCTGATCATCAACGAACATCGCCGCGCACTAAAAAATCATCGCTAGATAGCTCCTTTGCTACGATTTCCCCGCACGCTTCCTGTCGTTCTCGTTCAAATATTTCTTGCGAATGCGGATATTCTGCGGCGTGACCTCGACGAGCTCTTCGTCGTTGATATAATCCAGCGCATCTTCCAACCCCATGATCACCGGCACTTCAAGCTGGTCGGCAAGTCCCTCGTTCTTCGCGCGAAAGTTGGTAAGCTGTTTTTCCCGTGCAACGTGCACGAGGACATCGCCCTCCTTCGCATTCTCGCCAACGACCATGCCTTCATAGACCGCGACGCCGGCGCTCATGAAGAGCGTTCCCCTGCCCTGCGCCGTCACCAGACCATAGTTGTTTGAGACGCCGGCCTGCGTCGCCACGATCGAGCCGTGCGGGATCGCCGTGATGTCGCCTTTATACTCTTCGTAACCGAGGAAAATACTGTTCATGATTCCCGTACCCTTCGTAGAGGTCAAAAACCGATTGCGAATGCCGATAAGCCCGCGCGTCGGGATATCAAAATCCATAAACGCATTGCCTTTATCGTCCACGCGCATATTCTTCATGACGCCAAGACGTTTGCCCAACATCTCGATCACCGTACCGGAATATGCTTCGGGAACCTCAACGGAGACCAGCTCTATCGGTTCGGTCTTTTTGCCGTTCTCTTCTTTGAAAATAACCTGAGGCTTTGACACTTCGAGCTCAAACCCTTCACGCCGCATCTTTTCGATGAGGATCGCGAGGTGGAGCTCGCCGCGTCCGGCAACCACCCAGCGATCGGTGGCCTCGGTCGGTGTAACCGCAAGCGCAACGTCGGTTTCGAGCTCTTTTTCCAACCGATCCTTGATATTGCGCGAGGTCGTGAACTTGCCTTCCCTGCCGCGGAACGGCGAAGTGTTCACTGAAAACGTCATTTTGATGGTCGGCTCGTCGATATGGATCGTCGGCAATGCGATGGGATGTTCCGGGTCGGTGATCGTCTCGCCGATCGAAACGTCGGGAATACCTGCGATGCAGACGATCTCGCCGGCATGGGCCTCTTCAACTTCCACTTTTCCCAAGCCATCGAAAAGCATCACTGAGGTAAGCTGGACATTCTTTATCTCGCCCGCGCGGTTGATATGCGCGACGGTCTGGGCCTTTTTGAGCGTACCGGAATACAAGCGTCCGATGGCGATCTTCCCTTTGTAATTATCGTATGCCAAGTTCACGGTAAGCATCTGAAGCGTCTCGATATCGCTCTTCTTTGGCGCAGGGAGATAGTTCACGATCGTCTCGAACACCGGCTCGATGTCCTTCATCTCCGCAAGGTCCTTTGTAAGGCCAGCCTTTCCCTCACGCGCCGCGGCATAAATGACCGGAAACTCGATCTGCTCTTCCGTAGCATCAAGCTCAAAGAAAAGATCATAGGTGGCATTCAGCGCCCACTCCGGCCGGGCGTCCGGCTTGTCGATCTTGTTCACCACGACCACGATCTTGTGGCCGGCCTGAATGGCTTTGCGCAAAACGAATTTCGTCTGCGGCATCGGACCCTCCTTTGCATCAATAAGCAACAAAACGCCGTCCACCATGCGCATAATGCGCTCCACCTCGCCGCCGAAGTCGGCGTGCCCGGGGGTATCGACGATATTGATCTTGGTATCTTTATAGACAACCGAAGCATTTTTCGAGAAGATCGTTATCCCGCGCTCGCGCTCGAGCTCGTTCGAATCCATGATAAGGTCGCTCGTGGCACCGCTCTTCTGGTGGAAGCTCGCTGATTGCTTTAATAAGGCATCAACGAGGGTCGTCTTGCCGTGGTCAACGTGGGCGATGATAGCGATATTTCTCAGGTCCATAGTAACAAATTGTTATAAATTTTTTATTAAAAGCGTTGATCGCGCCGGGCGCCCATCAAACAAAGAGAAGCCCCGCCAAGGCGGGACGATCAACTCGCTTCGAATATGGGGATTATACAGAAAATTGGGGAGAAACGCAATACCTCGTTTGTAATACGTCTTATTCCGTGCTATATAATATAGTTAGAAAGTAGCGGCTTTCACCCGAAAGCCGAACTTGGCTCCTTGAAAATTCCATATCGGAACACAAAAACGATGAAAGGTCGTCATTATTGCAAAAAACTTATATAACCATGAAAAAGATACTTTTCTTTGCGGTACTGGCGGTAGCATTGGCAGGCTATGGCGTGCATGCGGGAATCGCAAACGCGCAGACCGTTACGTCCTCAGGGACCAATAGCGCCACGCTTGAGCAACAGCTCCAGGTGGCAAAAGCGACGTTGGTCAACTTGGAAATGCAACAGGGAATGATCCCTCAAGGCGATGACCAGTTGGGCGGCAACGCAACTCCCTCCGTAACGCAGGCACAGCCACAGCAAACGCAAACGACTTCCGGACTTTCAAGGAACGAGATCAGCGCATTTGAAAATACGCTGGCCACGCTCGTCGAAACGCTCTCGCAGTTGAATGCCTCGCTTATTGCGAACCCCAACATGACCGCCAGCCAAACGACAGCAGTCGCAACGACGCTCGGCGGCATGAAGAGTACGCTCGTTGCCATGGCGGCAACCATCAGCGCCGACGAAGCCGCTTCGCCGATCGCAATGGCGGCTCCCGTGACGAGCGTACCGACCACGGGAATGACCGCGACCACGCCGGTGCCTGCGCAAGCAGCACCGTCCGCTCCGGCGATCACCGCGACGACCGTCGCAAGCCCGACAACGGCCACTGCCCCGGCAACAGCGGCGGCGACCGTGAATCCGGTGCAAGCGACCGCGCAAGCTTCCTCGATCTGGTCATCCGCCAAGGCTCACTGGCCCGCGATCGTCATTATTTTATTGGTGATCGTGATCCTCGCGATCCTTTTCTGGCCGGAAAGCGACGAGAAAGAGGCGGCGACGCCAGTAACGACGCAAACGACCACGACGCCTAAGACGACGGCTACAACCGCTACGTCATCGGTGAGCGCGGCAGTTGCCTCCGCACCGGCCAAAACTTCCGCTCAGCCCGTCGTGACCGCACCTACCGACACCACAAAGATCGCATAACTTTGGACGTCGATAGTAACAAAAAAACATCCCTGCAGGGATGTTTTTTTGTTACCAAGGCGGCGTGGTCGAAGAAAACGAATCGACGCTCGAGCATTTTTCAATAAAAATCGGCGCGTGATTGAATTCGCGGTTCGCTAAATAACCTGCGCCAAAACTGAACGCCGAAGTCCAAAATAATATGACGCCAAAAATGATCTGCTTTTTATAGCGGATGGACAGTATTCGTATCTTTTCCACGCGTCCATCCTAGCAAAAAGCAGATAAAGATTTTATTAAAATCGCTCGCGCCTAAAATTGCAGATATTGCTCCCACTTTAAATAGAGCTCGCGAGTGGCGCGAATGTCACCGACATTGTATTTCGCGATCTCGAGAAATTTCTTCTTTTTGAACAACGGCCCAACGTCGTCGCCCGTCACACCGCCGGACTTCGGGCTTGGAATGCCGAAAGCGCGCGACCATAAATGCAGGCTCCCCTTGCGCCGTGTGGCACCGTAGAACGAAAGCTGCTCGGCAAGGTCAATATGCAAAGCCTCGGGGTTGTTCTGATAAAGATAGCGTCCACGCATGAGGTCCTTCGTGGGACGCACCCCAAGGATCGCCGAGCGGACCATCAAAAAGGGCATATCGAACGCGCGGCCGTTAAAGGTGATGAAAACCTGATAATGCTCGGCGAGTTTCCAAAATTGCCGGATCATTTCGAGCTCCGTCATCTGCTTGAAGGTGACGCCGTCTTCCTTGAGCTCCGGGTTTTTCTGCCCCGGCGCCTGATAATAGACCGCGCCTTCGTTTTTATAGCTATCCAAAACGCCGATCGCGACGATCTGACCGGTGAGCGGCGAAAAACCGAGTCCATTCTTAAGATCCTCGAGCGCCAGCTTATACTCATCTTCATTATCGGAATCGCGCTTGATCCACCGCGTCAGGTTCTCGCGCGTGGCCTTATCGAGGGTATCAAAATCCTCGCCGATGGTTTCGATATCGATAACAACCTTGTTTGTGGTTGACATTACCTGCATTCTAGCATAAAATTGAGCGATATGGCACATACCAAAGCTATAGGTTCAACTAAATTAGGCCGCGATTCCATAGCCAAACGGCTCGGGATCAAGCTTCAGGACGGCCAAAAAGTAGCGGTCGGACAGATCATCATCCGTCAGCGCGGCACGAAATATATGCCAGGCACGAATGTGCTTCGCGCCGATGACGACACGCTTTTCGCCGGCAAGAACGGCACCGTCAAGTTCAGCACGAAAATGAAGACGCATTTCGATGGATCGCGAAAGAGAGCGACAGTGGTTGCAGTGGTGGTCTAGCAAGTACGGAATATCAAAAAAAACAGCCAACAGCCTCACTCGTGAACGGCTGTTTTTTTGATCTTGTGCACTTGCTAGACCACCATCAACGGGACAATACCTTGGCCTTGGCTGAAAAGCGAATAAGAAAAAAGCAAAATAGGCTTTGTTCGGGCGTCCCGGAGGGTGCCTTGCCCGAACAAAACCTATTTTGCTTTTTTCTTATTCGCTTTTCACAACAACAACTCCCAATTTCGCGGTTATTCCCTTTTTGAGATCGATCGGCACCACATATTCGCCAAGTTCCTTGATGGGATACTTGAGATCGATGTCGACGCGCTCAGCGCTGATCAACTTGTGCTCGCGCAAGGCCTTCAAGATTGATTCCTTGTTTACCGAACCGAAAACCACGCCGGATCTGTCGGCCTTCAGAGCAAACTGGATCTTCGTCGCCGCGATCTTCTGCGCAAGTTCCTCAAGATGCTTATGAGCTTCCTTGTCCTCCTTTTCGTGCTCGGCCTTCATGGATTCGAGCTGTTTTATCGCCGCAGGCGTCGCTATTTCGGCCAACTTATTCGTGAAAAGAAAATTCCGCGCGTAGCCGTCGCTTACGTCCTTGATGTCATATCGCTTGGCGACCCCGCGAACATCCTGGATAAAAATTACTTTCATGGTGGTCTTTTTTTTATTATTTTGCCGAGCTCGTCGCCGTGCTGGATGCCGGCGGAAGCGGCGTTCCATTGATCTCCGCCTGCACCACCTGCAACGCCTTCGTAAGCTGCGGATCGTTGCCGCTCTTGATGTCCGCATCGCTGATCGACACCGGATAGTCCGGAACAAGCCCGTCGTAATCGAGGATCCTGCCCGACGGCATGACCCAGTGCGCGACGGTGATCTTGAGCGATGAACCGTCCGAAAGGTTGAAAAGCTGCTGCACGGTCCCCTTGCCAAAGCTCTTCGCGCCGACGAGCGGGATATTGCGGTCATCGTGCAAAGCGCCTGAAAGGATCTCTGCCGCGGACGCCGAACCGCCGTCAATGAGGATCGCCATCGGCATGGTGTCGAGCGCGCCATTGCCGCTCGCCGTGTAATTCTGCGTCGGTACGGCGCGACCGACCTCCTGCACCACCTGCGAACCGGGCTTCAGGAAATACCCCGCGAGATCGACAGCCACTTCAAGATAACCGCCCGGATCATCGCGAAGATCGAGCACGATCCCCTGCGCGTTATCGTCAACCGCCTTCTGGAGCGATTGGTAGAACAGGCCATCCGCATCCTGCGTAAATTCCGTGAGCGTGATGTGCGCGATATCGCCTTTCATTTCGAAGTTGACGGTCGGCACCTGGATATTTTCACGGGTCATGGTGAAATCCTGCGTCTTGATCCACCCCTGCCGCATGATAGTGAGCTTCACCGTGGTGCCGATGGTGCCGCGGATGATATTGACCACGCCATCGACATTCATGCTTTCGGTTGAACTCCCGTTCACTGCGACGATCGCATCCTCCGGCCTTAATCCCGCCTTCTGCGCCGGTGTGCCAGGCAATGGCGCGATGATCACAATACTTCCCGACGCGTTCGTACCAAGCTCGGCGCCGATGCCGCCGAAATTGCCGGTGATATCCTGCTGGAACTGCTGACTGTCCGCAGGGCTGAAAAATTCGGTGTATGGATCGCCGGTCGCGCCCACAAGGCCGGTGATCGCGCCGTACATTTTTTCCTCATCGGTCGTGCTCGGGTTCCTCAAATAATTGTCATTGATATCCTGCCATGCCTGCCAGAACACGCTGAAGTTCGCCGTGGTCGAAGCCGTAGGATCGATATTGCTCGCTCCGGCGACAACGATATTTTTGGGATAATTTCGCCCGGAATCCCATCCGATCCAAAAACCGCTTCCCACCAGCACCAATCCCAGAACAATAACGATCGAAACCTGTCCAATCTTCTTCATGGTTGTCATGGCGTTCATTCTAGCATTTTTAAAAAAAACACGAAAGAAAAAGCCCCATGCACAGCGGGCACGAGGCTTCTCTGTGATGGGGCCGGAATGATCAGATGATCAGAAATAAATTGGCGCTTTCTTGTTGAAATACGGCTTCCAACAGATGCTTTGCGGAATGAGGCCATACTTCTTAAGTCTGGCATGGGCGACGGCATACGCCCGGCGCGTCCTCTCGTGTTCGGATGTGCCCGCCGCGTGCTTGCGCTGGCATTCACTGTGTTGATCAGCGAGGTCATAGAGCGCTGATCGCGCAAGTAGTTTACGGCCACATCGGATCAAGGCTTACGGCCAGAGACCCGACCCTTCATCTCCGCTAACCGGCATAAGTTAGCTACTTACCTTATACGCTTTTATGGCGTCATTATCAATCTTTCGGATGCGGTATTCGAATTGTTAAATTTGCGTTAAAATGGGTATAATGACCGTTGCTAAAAATACCTATGTCAAGGAACTCAAGCGACGAGGGAAGGAATCCCATGTCTATCGAAAGTATCAGCTCATCGGGCTTGAGATATCGCAGATCCTGCACGACGAGAAACATAAGGCGCTCTACATCAAGCTCGCGAAGGAGGACAATGGCGACCGGCTGTTGGGACTCGCGAAGGACATCGCCGAACGCGTGAACGTGAAAAATAAAGGGGCCTATTTTATGTCGGTATTAAAAAATCCTAAAAATTGATCATGGTACCGGAAATCGTCACCATTGCGCACAAAAAAGATGAAAAGTTCCTCCGTAAAAAAACGGTGGCGTTCGATTTCAAAAAATTCACGCCGAAAGAGATCCGCGAACTTATCGCACGAATGAAACGGATCATGCACGAAGCGAACGGCGTCGGGCTGTCGGCGAACCAGATCGGCCTCGAATTCAAAGTCTTCGTCGCGGAGGTGCCCGACGCGCAGGGCGGATCGAAGTTCTATGCCGTCTTCAATCCGGAGATCGAAAGGACAAGCACCGAAAAGATCGTGATCGAGGAAGGATGCCTGAGCATCCCGGGATCGTTCGGCGAGGTGGAACGCGCGGAGCGGGTGGCGATCAAGGGCTATGATAAAAATGGCAAGGTGCTGAAAATAAAAGCGTGGGGTCTGCTTGCGCGGGTATTCCAGCACGAGATCGACCACTTGAACGGCCATCTCTTCATCGATCGGACGAAAATAGTGCATCGCGAAGAGCAATAAAAACGCCATCCAATTCAATTCTATGAAATACGTCTTTTTTGGAACGCCGCGGTTCGCCGCCATCGTTCTCGACCGTCTGATCCGTGCAGGCATGCCGCCCGTGGCGCTCGTCTGTAATCCCGATCGTCCGGTTGGACGCAAGAAAATCATCACTCCCCCATCCACTAAATTGGTCGTTGCGGAGCATGAAATGGCGGCGGCTGGCACGGCAACGGCAATCACCGTTTTTCAACCAGAAAAACTCGATGCAGCGTTCATTGAAACGCTGAACGCGCTGCGGCCGGACTTTTTTGTCGTCGCGGCATATGCAAAAATAATTCCCCGAGCAGTGCTCGACATTCCGCGCCTCGGCACGCTCGGCACCCATCCGTCACTTCTGCCGAAATATCGTGGTGCATCGCCGATACAGTCGGTCTTGCTCGCCGGGGAAACAAAGACCGGAACGACCATCTATGCCATGGACGAAAAAATGGACCATGGCGCGATCTATATGCAGGAAGAAATACCACTGGATGCGCTCGCCACGAATTATTCGGCGCTCGAAAAACAACTCGCCGAGCTTTCGGCACAACTATTAATAAAGACCATCCCGACATTATTGGACGGCACAGCGGCGCCGCACGTGCAGGATGAATCACTGGCAACGTTCACAAAGAAGTTCGGCACGGAAAACGGATTCATTGAATATTCCGAGATCGATGCCGCGACCGCCGGCGACGCCGACAAAGCTGCGCTGATCGTGCGGACCATCAATGCCCTCAACCCGGAACCGGGAGTATGGACCATCCGGAACGGCAAGCGCGTAAAATTGCTCGAAGCGCGCATCGTTGACGGCGCGCTGAAGATATTGAAGATTCAAAGGGACGGCGAAACCGCCCGAAGCGTCTAGTCTTTACCCGTTTTTTCACGCTTTTTCCGTACCTGATCTTTGCGGTCCAGCTCTTTCTCTATCCTCTCAAGGTCGCTCCGCAACCGGTTTTCCAATTCTATCACCTCTTTATTGGAAGACACACGCCATTTCCGTATTTGATGGACGATGACTAGGGCAAGAAAAACGATCGCACCAAGTAAAAGGATGATCACCAGGCAAATAATACTCCACTCGATGATCTGCCCGAACAGGTCCTCGAACCAACCATTGACCTGCACGCTATATTGCGGAGTCGTCTTGCTCAAAGCTCCCTGAGCATTCGTCGCCTGTGCATAGAGCTTCCACACCCCCGACGTCATGGCGGCTTCGTCGGCAATTCCCCACCGCCCAGTGTTATCGGTCGGCGCAGCGTACACCAACATGCTGTCAGATTTTTGGAGATAGATACGGATTGTGGTGCCCGAAGGAGCTGTGCCCTCAACGGAAAAAAGTTGATCCGACGATGGGACCTGTTTCGTAAAATCATCGATCGACGGACTGGGAAGCGGCGCAACCGAGAACGAAATAGTTGACGAAGCCGAATCCCCCGCGAGGTCGCTTGCAACGACCGTCAACTCAGTTGATGGCGTAGGCGCCTGAAGGGGCAATTGATATTCGTTCTTCTCGTGCGGAACGAGGATCGTCGCGGCATTGAACCAATCCCCATCCCCTATTTTGACCATATAGGTGACATCCCTTGAGGACGCGCCGGCAGCATACCATGTAAAAATCGGCTGCGGGTCGGTCGGATCCTGACCGGGCAATTCGCTTAATGATAACGGAGCCAACGAGAGCTTGGTCGTTGACGCGACGCTTGATCCCGATGTCCGGCTGGGGCCGGACGATGATCTCTCAACGCTGGCAGGCACAATAGCGACATCGCCAGACTGCATATTGTTTAAAATGTTGGTCCCGTTCCCATCGTCTGCGAGCACCGCTCCCGACGAAAAGGAAATAGGGGCATCCCCGGGTGCGATAGCCTCGAACGCAATCGTTATGAGGTTGCCAGCGGTGCCGGTGAATCCCGGATTCAGCACGATGCCCTCGAAATGCACGTCCCCTCCTGCTTCGCTATTACTGAACGACGGGTCACGTATCCAAAGGTTCATTATCGAATCCGCCTTTGAGACAGAAAGTACCTGGAGTTTGTCCGAGGGAAATGATATGTCCCCAGACGCGGCGTTCATCGCTTCATTAGCCGAAGAGACGTCGACAGACAGCGTAAACGTTTGGCCCACGGCAACACTTTTCGCGCTCGGCGAGATAAAAAGCGATGCCGCATGGGCACGCCCCGGAAGCAGGAAAACCGCCACAGCAAAAAGCGCCGAGACAATCAATGCCCGCGTTATAGGTGCCTGCGCCGATGATCCATCCATATCGATAATGATACCACGAGCGCAATACCAAGGACGATGGCAATGAACAGTCCCCAACCATTCCATCGCGCAAAGGGATGCCGCGCGGGTACCTTTACGACAATGAAGTTGCCGTTATGGTCGACGGCGCGCACATAAATATCACTCGATAGATTTTGATCGGTGAGTAAATAAGGAGAGGTTGCCCCGTGCCACGAAGAAAAAGGCTGCTCGGAAGAGCCGCTCGGAACCTCAAGCACCTCG
Organism: uncultured Candidatus Saccharibacteria bacterium; assembly: GCA_964416665.1. GTDB lineage: Bacteria > Patescibacteriota > Minisyncoccia > UBA6257 > 2-01-FULL-56-20 > JAKAGE01. The sequence continues at coordinate 7,406 of CAYQFA010000005.1, read as the reverse complement.
TAGTGATCGATGCCGCTTTCGTTATCCGTCGCGGAAAATACCAGAAAATACTTCCCATTGAATATGTTGGGGTCGCTTGCAATCTGTGGAGTGAACGGATTCGGGGAAGTATAATCGGCCTGCGGCGCCGAAGGCACAGAAGTGGAACTCGCCGCGCCGACGTTCACCGATATACTACCGAGGGCAACCGAGAGGGGCGAACCAAGGCCGTCATTCGCAAGCACCGTCGCGCTCGCAACTTGGATGGTCCCCGACCCGACGCCGAGCGGCTGAAGTTCGAATGAGAACAATGGTCCATTGGATCCGGTAAATCCCCCCGGCATGATGCCAGCGAGGTCGATCAATCCCGGAGAAGACTCCTTCGGGGGAGTTATCCAAAGGCTGACCGCCGAAGTTCCATCACTGATCTTTTTAAACGCGAATAGGTTCGGTGGGAACGTCACCTCGGCCTGTACCGCGTTTGCATCTTCCCCTTGTGTGTCCAAAGACACGGATACCAGCACGGTCTGATTTTGCGCGACGGTACTATTATCCACAATAACACTCACCACTGCAGCGTCGGCATGGAGAACCAACAGAAAGAACAGCGGAAGCACTGCCATAAAGATTGCAAACGTCGTTTTTTTTGAAATATTCATAACGCGATCATTACCCGGTCCAATAATATGCCATGATGCTGAAATCCCTTAGATCCACCGTGGCCGTGTTGTCCAAACGATACATGGCAGGGGCGGTCGATTGATCATACCAATATGCCAGAATGGAAAAATCCACGAGATCCACTTTGCAATCCCCGTTAAAATCCCCTTTGGCAGGACATTCAGCGACGGCCGGCGCGGCGATATCCTCGTCTCCCACCGTGAACGCCTGTGCGACGCTGTAATTGGACAACAATCCTCCGATCGCGGCTTCGGACTTGGCGACGTGAGAACCCATCGCGAGCTGACTGCTATCAAGATAGTAGACATACGTGCCGCTTGCCGTAGAGGTCGTGTTGGCAAAAATAGGCACCGCAGAATCCACTTCGATTTTCACAGGAACATCCGGCAGCGATTGTCCGAATATGATGATGGGATCTCCTCGTTTTACCTCCTGCTTGTCCAAGCTGATGGTCGGGGCGAGGAATACATTGCTGACGTTGATGGCCGCCCCGGTGGTTATCGCCACCGGGAATGTGAACGGGGTGGACCTGCGCCCGGATGCATCAGTGGTATAAAGATAAAAATTATATGAGCCGTCCGGAAAGTCGCTTATCGAACCGGAAAAGACACCGCTCGGACCGGCGATCGTCTGAATCACCTGGACACCGTTCTGAAGGATGGTGACCTCGCTCAATGGATATGCCCACCCGGTGATCGTAACGTTATTGTTCGTGCTCACGGGAGCGACATACGCACTGCCCCCGCCTCCACCACCCCCTCCACCACCTCCATTCGAAGATGATCTGGTCGGCGTAGGGGTAGGCGTGGGCGTTGGTGTCGGCGCAGGCGGTGGAGGGATATATGGAACCGGCGTTGTAACGGCCGCCTCGTCGCTATAAGAAGAATACGTAGTCCCGGTAAAAGCCCTCACGCGATAAAAATAGGTAGTATCCGCAAAGGCGCTGTTATCAATGTATGTCGCAACCCCCGTCGCCGTCGTTCCAATGACGGAATAGGTCCCTCCAACACCTGTTTTGCGCTCGACGCTAAAACCATCCTCCAGGTTGTTGGAATTATCGGTCCATGAAAGCGCTACTTGGGTTTGTGAATCCGGCGTTGCGGTGAGGTTCGAAGGCGCATCGGGAGAGATGACTATGATAACACCCGTGGCAACATCAGCGGCATTCGCGCGCGATGATGCCAAGAGGAGAAACAGTGCGAAGGGAACAAGGTACCATTGGCGACTGTTCATCCATCTTGTTATTTTCGCTTGCTGCGCCAGATTGCGACCGCAATGACGATCAATAGCAACGCAAAAGCAATCAGGGCGTAGACCCACTCATCGACGACATAATTCCATGTTTTCTGATACCATGTCGCCTTCAGCACATTGAAGACCGTTTTCTGACTTGCCACGACCTGCCCATTCTTATAGAAGTTCACCACGCCCCAGTATTGACCGACGCCAAGATAAAAATCCACCGGGAATGAAACGTTATAATCGGAGATAGTGAACGGGGCCGTGGTGGGAAAGCCGCTCGATTTTTGGACATACGCCAATCGCACGGAGTCGTACTGGTCATAAAGCTCGTACGTCGCACCATCGAACGCCTCGGGAACATTGCCGTCGTTCTCGAACTTTACATGAACGGTCGGACTTTGACCTTCCTGGATATCGGGGAGTTGTATAAGAGGAACACTGTATTTCTCGAATGTGCCCGTTCCCACTGTAAGATTGATCGCCACCTGAGCTCCCATTGCGATCGTCACCTGCCCTGCGGAGGAAGGCTGGGTGGTAAACGTCAGATTGCCGCTATACGCGCCAAGCGTGACGCCCTGAGGAACGCTAACAGTGATCGTGACCGGGAACTGCCGAGTGCCCTGCGGAATCACGAAATTGAAGCCCTTATCGATAGAGACCCAGGAACGTCCGGGTTCGGGCATGGTGAGGTTCGCCTGGATATCCAGATCCTGATCCGGCTGGTCCTGCACGAGATACACGGTTTGCTGGTATTTCGCTCCCGGCACGAGATGATCGGCATTCAAAAACGGCGGCGAAATACCGAAAGCAGCGTGGGTCAAACTGACCGGGAACAGGAGAAACACCGCGAGGAACAAGGGAAAGATGAGAAGAAGTTTTTTTATTCGCATGGAATATGGTTGACCGGAATTACCCCGTGAGTATAACAGGGTTCTTTCCTAGATTGCAAAGCAGTTATTACCACCGACACTATGCATGCCACAGGGCGGTGAACACATTCGTACCGCTATAAGTTCCCGTCGGAGTGGCGTTCGGCACCGCAAGACCCCAATAGATGGGACCCGAAACATTGTTCGTTGACGTCGGCGCGGTCAAGGTAAACCCTGCCACCGTTGCCGGAGCCGCAGACAATGACACTGCCGATCCCTGATAGGTGAACGGGGAGATGTAATAAACCTGCGAACTCGTCGGAATCGAATTCGCTCCGGAGGTAAGTGTGGAAAGGGCGGAAACCTGCAGGGAGCTTGATGAATTTCCCACGTTCGTCACGGTCGTCACCTGGTTGGTCGATCCGGAGTTCGTGTTGGCGGTGATCGTCCCGTAACTTATCGACGAGGTGGTGACATTGATGGCGGTAAGTGTGTTCAAAGCGACGCCAGAACCATCAGCCGTGCCGGTAGTATTGTCCGGCGTTCGGAATATCACCGTCGCCATCCAACTCTGTCCCGAAAAACTGGAGGAACCATCGGTCGCCTGGGCGAAGTATTGCACGGGGAATGTGGTGGTGGTATTCATGACGCCGCCCGAACAGGTGCCTGATGTCGTAAACGCCGTCGCTTGGTAACAATTCAGGCTGTTTGACGCACCTGCGCACGTTGATGAAGTGACACCGGAGCGATAAAGCAACACCGTGGTGGTCCCGGTCGTTATCTCACTGCAACCATTCGCGTCCGAAACCTGCGCGTTCACGCTGATGTTGGTGGTGGTATTCGTGGTAAGCGTTATTGCCGTCCCCCCATTGACCGATATCCCTGATATCGAAGGGGCTGATGTACCGACCGTCACCTGACTTGTAAGATTTGCAGCGAATATGCTCTGGGCGACGAAGACGCTCGCGACCACGGCCGACGCCGATACGATTATTGCTGATGTTATATTCTTATTTAATTTCATTATGGTTATCATACCATATTCCATCCCCTATTTACTGGGGATAACTATTGGCTGAACACCGCGCTGAAGGTTGTGGTTGCGGTGTAAATCCCCTTCGGGCTCCCCGACGGAACCGAATCCCCCCAAAAAATATTGCCCTGAACGGTGGAGGTGCTGGTAGGGTTGGTAAGGATAAATCCCGGGACCGTGGTCAGGCTATCACTCAATTGTTGTTCGGAGCCGGCAAAGGCGCCAAAAGTGAAGTTCGATGTCGCATAATGCTGGGAACTGGTGGCGATGATATTTCCGCCATTGATGAAAGCGCTCCCTGAAATTTGTAGCGTCGTCGAGGAATTCCCCACATTTTGCACGGCGACCGCCTGGTTCGTCGAGCCCGTGTTCGTATTCGGGATCAGTAACCCATAATTTATCGACGAGGTACTGAGATTGATCGCGGTGAGCACGTTCACATTCGCGATGCTCGACGTTGCCGTGACCGTGTACCCCCCACCATCCTTCACGGTGATGGCGCTCGTCCATGAATCCGAAGGAAAACTCGATGAGGCGTTTCCCGTGGACTGTGCAAAATACCATAATCCTGCCGTGCAGGTCACCGTACTGGTGTTGTTGCTGAATACACAGTTCGAACTCGGGATCTGATAACAATTCGAGTTGTTCGGCGTGCAACTTGAACCGAACGATGTGCGATAGATCGTTGAGGTGGCGGACAAAATATTCCCGGGCCCGGCCGGATCCGACACCGATGCGACTGCCGTGATGGGAGTCGTCGTATTCGGCGTCAATATGATGTTCGCATTGCCACTATTGAAAAGCATCGTGGAAATGACAGGGAACGGAGTGGGTAATGTGATGATCTCGGGATATGCGCTGTAGGCATAGAGCGGCGTCGTACTCGCGAACATCGCCTGGAAACAATAATCGGTCCCGCCCGGAGACCCATTGTCTATGAGCGAAAAATCCCAATCGCCGTCCGCCCCCATAGGGATCGTGCTAGTGACGCCGAACGGACCTCCTGATTGATAAGTCTCCATGTAGACGGCACGCCCGCCGTCACTAGGCTCCATTGAGGTTGATGTCATGACAGACCCATTGGGAACCAACGAGTTGACATTATATGCGATCGCCGTGGAAGTGCCTACATTGACATATCCGTATTGAGGCGCACTACAGCTTGCGCCGTTCCCCTTGTTCGCGAATTGAAGAACGAAGGAATTGGCACCAGGCACCGAACTTGTTGCATCGACCGCAAGAAGCATGTGGAGACGGAATGCTTCTCCGGTGACGGTCAGCGTCGTTGAAGCGTTCTCCGCTGCAAGGGCGGAACCCACCTGTAACGAGTTCTGATTTCCATACCATTTATACGCCTCCTGAGAATACGCCGTGGGCGATGTACTGCTCGCGCCGAACAGCCAATTCGTGTTGTTCCCGCAGTCGTTATTGGTAATATTGGCAGCATTGATGGTGGCACCGCCTGAAGCGTTGGATCGGCTTACGTTCACATAAGCAAGCGGCACCTGCGTCCCCGACCCCGAAACATTCAAAAGCCACGCTCCGGAACCGGCCACGGAATTTCGGAAATAGATGGGATATCCCGAATATCCAACCCAATCGGTGTTCATGAAAGAATATGCCGAACCGTTGTTGTATTCGATATTAGCATTAGCTTGCGTCGTGGGCGCGATGGTGAAGATATTGGTGGAAGATGCGCCCGCGAGGAACACAACGCCCGGCGTGAATCCGGTTATTTCGCAATCCGAGGGATGTACGCCAGAGGTATTTGTGATCGTAAGATTATAGAAAGCCGAACCGCCCGTCATGGTGCCGGAAAGCGACTGGGTGCCTGTCCCGCTCAAAGTGACCGTACCGGCTTCGGCATTGAATGTCCCGTTATTAGCAAAGTTTCCATTGAGGTTCAGCGCATAACTATTCGCCACTTTCGTATCGAGCGTGGTACCGGCGTTGATGGTCAAATTCCCATTTATCGTAGTGGCACCGCCCAAGGTTATGGTTGCTGCAGCGGTGCTGGAAACGGTCATGTTCCCGTTCACGGTGAGCCCGGTCGTCATGGGCCACGTGCCAGCGCCAGTGCCGCTATACAAAAGATTTCCCAGTACGGATGTCACCGCACAGGTTACCGCACCGGAGCCACCAAAGGTGAGATTATAGTATTGGGTGGCAAGGCACGTAGGCGCCGCACCGGTATAGCTCACAGTATTCACGTTCGCGGAGGCGTTAAGCGTGGAAATGGTCGCCACACCCCCCCCGCCAGACATGGTGAGCCTTGAGCCAGTGCCCTGCGTCCACGAACCGGTGCCGGAAAGAACGTTCGTGATCGTGGTCGTACCATTGTTCGTCACCGTGCCAGGACTTGTGATGTTTACATAGGCGAGAGTAATAAGACTTGCACCGGAAAGTGTTGCCCCCGCGGACGCAAACGTACTCGTTCCGGTGAGGTTCACCGTACCGCCATTATTAGTGATGCCGGCGCCGAAAACGGTGGATGTTGCCGTACCATAAAACGTGCCGGTGGAGAGGGTAACCATACCGGTGAAGGTCTGCACGCCCATAGTACTTCCAAGGCCAATCTCTCCATTACCAGAGAAACTAGTCGTACCAGTAACGGTAAAAGCGTAATACGTCCCAAGAACGCCAGTGCCGGAGATGGTAAGATTTCCGTTTATAATTTCTGCTGCCGTCTGCGTCCATGTGGCGGTGCCGCTCAAAACCACATTTCCCAAAATCGGTGATGTCGGCGCACAGGTCTTGGTGCCACTGTTGGAAAGGGTGAGATTGTAATACTGAGTCGTGAAACAAGTCTGTGTTACACCGCTATAATTTATAGTGTTCACATTCGTGGAGGCGTTAAAAGCGATGCCCGAGGAAATGGGTGTGCCGGTGAACGAGAGGTTGAGCGTCGAGCCGGTGCCCTGTGTCCACGAGCCGGTGCCGGAGAGAATCCCGGTAATCGTGGTTGTACCGTTGTTCGTTACCGTGCCGGGAGTTGTGACGGCCACATAGGCGAGGGTAATAAGACTTGCGCCGGAAAGCGTTGCCCCTGCGGTCGCGAACGTGCTCGAGCCGGTGACGGTCACCGTGCCACCGTTGTTCGTAATGCCGGCGCCGAAGACGGTAGATGTTGCCGAACCGGAAAGCGTACCGCCGGAGAGAGTAACCATGCCGGTCAGGGTTTTCGCACCTGCGCTCGTATTCAAAATAAGCGAGCCGTTCGAGATGCTTGTCGTGCCGGTAATGGTGAACGCGACCCCGCCGGTTGTGATAGTTCCGCCGGATCCGGAAACCGTCAGGTTCCCATTGACCGCGAACGCCGTTGAGAGCGCCCACGCACCAGTACCGCTGTATACTAAATTTCCTAATATATTCGACGTCAAAGCACAGGTCTTAGTGCCACTTCCGCTGAGAGTGAGATTGTAATACTGGACCACGTCACACGTCTGTGCGGCACCGCTATAGTTTACCGTGTTGACAGTACTCGAAACATTGAATGCACTGATTGAAACGATGGTGGTCGCCGCATCCGAAAGTCGAAAGTGATTGAATTCGCGTAGGCCTTCCGCCAGCCGACGCCTTACATGTACTCCGGTATCTGAATC
>CAYQFA010000004.1:0-37337 GCA_964416665.1 uncultured Candidatus Saccharibacteria bacterium | reverse complement strand
TTGGTGGTGGGGATGGCGTGGTGCTGGACTAAGTACAAAAGACCCATTGCTGGGTCTTTTGTACTATTTATAGATAACTGACATAGCCCCATAGCAAAACCCTTTTGTGACCGTTGTGTCCGCACAGCAGGTCACAAAAGGGTTTTGCTATGGGGCTATGTCAAACTCTCAAATCCTTCGAGCGCCGCAGCCTTATTATGTTCGCGAATTTTCTCAAGTGCTTTTGCTTCGATCTGACGAATGCGCTCACGCGTGACGCCGAATGCCTTTCCGACCTCTTCCAGTGTGTGGCTGATACCGTCGTCCAAGCCGAAACGCATCTTCAAAATCTGCTGTTCGCGCTCGGTGAGATCGATCATGATCTCTTTGATGAGATCGCGAAGCATTGCACGCGCCGTGAGTTGCGACGGCGTCGGATTGCGTTCATCAGGAATAAAGTCGGACAACGTAGAATCCTCCTCGTCGCCGATTGGCGTCTCGATGGACAAAACTTCCTGCGATATCTTTTGGATGTGGCGCACCTTATCTACATCAATGCCCATCTCCGCAGCGATCTCTTCTGCAAGCGGATCGCGCCCGAGCTCTTGGATGAGCTGGCGGCGCACCTGCGTGTATTTTGAAATGGTCTCCACCATATGCACCGGGATGCGCACGGTACGCGACTGGTCGGCGAGCGCACGGGTGATCGCCTGACGGATCCACCACGTGGCATACGTCGAGAATTTGAAACCGCGGCGATAGTCGAACTTTTCGACGGCGCGCGACAGACCGATATTGCCTTCCTGAATGAGGTCCAGGATCGAAAGATGCGGCGTGCGATTCACGTAACGCTTGGCGATCGAAACCACCAACCGCAGGTTCGCCTTCATCAACTTTTGCCGCGCCTCCTCGTCCCCTTTTTCGGCACGCTTCGCGAGATCGCGCTCTTCGTCTTTGGTAAGCAACGGTGTCTTTCCGATCTCTTTCAAATACATCTGCACCGCGTCGGGAACATCACCCTCGAATGCCAGCGAATCATCGACTGCCACCTCGCCGCTGTCCTTGGAAAAATCAATGAGCGCGCTCGTCTCGATGACCTTAATTCCCGCCTTTTCCAAGCGGTCATAAATTTCATCCAAAAGGTCAACGTTGTCCTCGATCTTCGGAAAATAATAGAGGATCTCGTTGTCCGTCACAAACCCGCGCGGCCGGCCGCGCTCGATGAGCTCGTTGATCTCCGATGCGTTCGCCTTCAGCGCCTTCTCGAGTTTGGTGATCTCCTTTACGCGGGCCTTCGGGATCTTCCTCTTCTTTGCGGCTACCGGCTTAGCGGCCGGCTTTTTTGCCTTTTTTATCTTTTTAGGGGATGGCTTGGACGCCTTTAAGGACTTCTTTTTCAAAGTTTTCTTGTGTTTCATGGGAGATTTCTTCAGTTTTTTCGCCTTCTGCGCCTTAGGCATATGATGAAAGTACCACTATTGATACCTCATTATCCGCTATTTATTACTTTTTTACAAGTCCGGCGCGGTCGCCGAAAGCTCTTTCAGCTCCCGGAGCGCGGCCGCCAATTCCTTATCGTCCCCCCTCGCCTCGGCATTCCGAACGGCCAGCGTAAGAATGTGCCGTCGCTCTTTATAATATTCCTTGACCAATTCCGCCTTGACGTTCGCCGCTTCTTCAAAATCGGGATTTTCAGGAATTTGCAGCGCGATAAAGTTGATCGCGCTATCGAGCGCCGGGTCATCGCTCGCTCGCTCGCCGCTCTTCAGTAAAACGAAAATCTCTTTTTGTGTTGGCGAAAGATACGGGACACAATCTTCCATAAAATCAAAGCTGCCAAGGGCAAGGCCGATGGCGAGAAGCGCTTCGCACATCCGCTCCTGACGCGAGAGTTGCCGCTTCGGAACCTCTTCCTGCTCCTGCTGCTGCCGACGATCAAACTGCTGACCGGAAACCGGATCCATTTTCGACGCTTCTTCCTGCAGTGTCTGCTCGTTGATGTCGGTGCGACGAGCAAGCTCTTTCAGCCAAAATCCCCGCTCGACGGGGCTCGAAATATGCTTCAGCTTGCCCAAAATGATGCGCAATTTTTGCAACCCGTCGCGCGATTGCAGCTCGTGAAGGTCGCTCGGTAGATATTTTTGAAAATAGAACTCCGGCGCAGGAATCGCCGCCGCGATCACCCTCGCCACGCTCGTCGGATCCGCCTTCACCGCATCCGCGGCGTCCTTCACCCCCTTGAAGGTGGCGATCTTCACCGTAAAGTCGTTTGCCTCGGCAAGGTCGATCGCGCGCTCGGCCGCGTCGGAACCGGCGACGTCGTTATCGAAGCTCAATATCAATTCCTGCGCGAGACGATATATCGCATGGAGATGGTCGGCTGTAAGCGCCGTGCCGGAACTCGCGATCACATTTTTTATACCCGCCTGCCAGCTCATCAGAAAATCCATCTGCCCCTCGACAAGAAAAGCGGACTTTGCTTCGCGGACGCCTTCTTTGCTCTTCCAAAAACCGTAGATCAGTTTCGATTTCTGGAAGATCGGCGTTTCGGGACTATTGATATATTTACCCAGATTGCCGGTGTCGAGCTGCGGCAGAATACGGCCGGTGAAGCCGACCACTTTACCGAGATGGTTGTGGATCGGAAACATGATACGCCCGCGAAAACGGTCAAGCATCAATCCGCGCTCGGTCTTTATTGAAAGTCCCGCCTGCACGATATCCTGCGGGGCGGCTCCCCCGTTCAATAACGCCATCGAAAGTCCTTCGGGTTCGTTCGGCGCCCAACCGATCTCAAATTCCTCGATCGTCGCCAGTGCAAGCCCCCGCTCCTCCAAATATTTCTTCGCCACCGGCGCCGCGGCGAGCGATTTTATAAAAAATCTTTTTGCTGCCTCATTCAGATCGTACAATAATCCCGTGTAGCGATATTCCGCGGGATTTTGCGTACGCAGTTCCACGCCGGCCTTCTCGGCCAACATGCGAAGTGCCTCACCGAATTCCATATTCTCGTGCTTCATCACGAACGTAAAAATATCGCCGCCCAAACTGCAGCCGAAACAATGCCAGGTCTGTCGATCGGGTGAAACGATAAAGGAGGGCGTCTTTTCATTATGGAACGGGCAACGCGCTTTGAAATTCTTACCGGCCGGAATAAGGGTCAGATATCCGCGAAGCACATCCACAATATCAAGCTTGCTTTTAATAAGTTCAGTGGTTGATGACGGCATCGTGATTCGATTGTAACGCCCGTGAAAATAAAGGGCAACAAGGCCTTGCTCCTCCTTATAATATCGCTGCGTGTAAAAGGCCGATGTTCTGATTCAAGAGGATGAAAAGGCCGGAGATGACGATGACCGTCATGCCGCCCAAAATAAGCCGCGGGAACTGGACCCTGATCTTGATGAAGAAGTTCAGGATGCTCGCGACGATGAAAAGTATTATCAAGAAAAGATAAAAATCATTTGCGAGAGCCCTCGGATCGGAAATCAACCACCGGAAGGCGCTTTCAAAGCCGTTCTGCTTTTGGATGCTCGTAACGGTTACGGCCACGGGCACAGAAGCCGTCGCCGTAGCCGCAGGAACAGTTTGCGTCTCGACTCCTTTTACCGCCACAAATAATTGCTGCGAACTGGAGTCTTCAACGCTCGCGCTCGCGATGATGACAGGAGCGACCGCAAATGGTGCGGTCGACGTGGCCACCACAGGCTTTGGTTTTGGCTTTACCGGCGTTGGCGCCGTCACCGGGACCGGCACGGGATTCGTGACCGTCGCCGCTGCCGCAGTGTTCACGAACGTGAGCGGCGCGGAAGCTGGCGTACCAAATTCCTCGACGACATAAATTGTCGGCTGGCCGTTCAACGTCCCCTGCGCGCTCGCAATGCCGATCTGCGTGAAATCACCGTCCAGAATGTTCGCGCGGTGCTCAGGAGAGTTCATCCATGCATTCGTCACGTCCTGTGAGTTGGAAAAATTCACCGCGAGATTTTCACCGGCAAAGCTGAAGCTGTAACCAACTTTTTCGAACCAGTCCCACGGCGTGACGCCGGACGGGCTCGTATGCGCAAAATAATCATTTGTCGCCATGTCGTTCGCCTTGTCCTGCGCAGCCTGCTGGAGCAGCGGACTTACCTGGAGCGCCGCGTCTCCGTTCGCCACACGTTGCTGATTGGTCTCATCAACGAGCGCGCTCGCCACGATAAGACCAAAGAGTTTTGTACGCGGCACGACATACGTCGAACCGAGGATGAATGCCGATTCCGCAACGATCATCACGATGATAACGAAGGCAAGCGTCCGCGGGCGCAAAATATGCGGCTTGTGGTCATTGCCCGGATGAGGAACAAAATAATTTTTGAGCTTCTGGATCGTATGTTCGATCATGGGAATATTATATCATAAACAACAAAATAAAACAATACCCCTGCTGCAGCAGGGGTATTGTTTTATTTTGTTCGCTCAGACCGGTCATTCACCATTATCGACCTGGAGGGTCGGCATGGAGAGGTTGAGCGAAGGGCACACAATGAGGTTTATCCACCGTCTCGTCGTTTCATAGACGTAGCTCGTGGGAGTGAACTCGTTGGGAAGCCCGAGCGCGGTCCACGGCTGAAGTACCTCAGTGTGATACTTCACCTGGAACTTGTTCAGGGCCGCTATGGTCAAAGGACCATAGTATCCGGTGATCGGAAGGCCTGCGTTCATTTCCAGATTCAAGAACACTTGCAGCTTCTTTACCTCATTCGGGTCATTCAGATTCTTACGGTTCGGGTGAATATAATCGTTGAGATAAAGACCGCAGGTATTTACGCCGAGAACTTGGCCGGTGCTCGTGCTTGTGCCTAAGACCTGACCACCACCTCCGCCCGCGACGACCAATGTCACGCTTGCGGTGTTGTTGCTGGAGATCTGATCTACCACGGTCGGTGATTCGCGAACGGTGCCGGTATTCGTTATCGAGGTACCGGCCGGCGCGGTCACGGTCGCAGTAATGACGAGAACGGCGGTCTTGCCGTTATTAAGGCTGCCGATGGACCATGATCCCGTCGTGGGATTATAGCTGCCAACCGTAGTGCTCGCAGAAACGAACGCTATGCCGGCAGGTAAGGTGTCGGTCGCATTGACGCCAAGCGATTCCGTAGGACCGAGCGCGGAAACCGTGACGGTGTAATGGATCGTCGCGCCTTGTGCGGGATTTGCGTTATCGACGGTCTTTGCGATCGCGATTTCCGCAGTCTGTTCGCCGCCGTTACAGTTGGTCGTGCAACCACCGCAGCTGGAACCGCATCCGCTGGCAGTGATGATCGTCGAAACCGTCGAACTGTTGTTCGCGAGATCGAGATCAGTGCTGCTCGCCGATTCGGTCACGGTACCGGTGTTGGTGACCGTGGTATTCGCCATACCGGCATTGACGGTCGCTGCAATCGTGAGCGTTGCCGTTGAGCTCGCGCTCATGTCGCCGATTGTCCAAAGGCCCGTTGAACTCGAGTAGGAGGTGCCGGGCGTTGCCGTTGCGTTCACGAACGTGAGTCCGGAAGGCAGGGTGTCGGATGCCACGACGCCGGTCGAGGTCGCGGGACCATTGGCCCCGACGGTCAACGTGTAGTTGAGCGTGTCACCCTCGTTTGCTCTGGACTTGTCGACCGCTTTCACGATCGAAACGTCCGCATACGGTGTGCTCGTTGTCACCCAGACCGAGATCGATGACGAATTGTTCGCCGGATTCGGGTCGGTGATGGAGCTCAGCTGGAAAATGGTCGCGGTGTTCGTGATCTCTTTCCCGCCCATGTTCGAACCTACCGCCGCCGCAATTTTCAGCGTCGCGGTCGCGTTCGGAGCAAGCGTACCGATCGTCCAGATTCCCTTGCCGAGGTCGTACTTCATCGCCGGCGATGCCGAGACGAACGTTAACCCGGCAGGCAATGGATCTTTCACGAAATCGATATAGGACGGTGAGGGTCCGGCATTCTCGGCGGTCAATGTGTAATTGATCGTCGCTCCGGGATCCGGGTACGTATTGTCGACCGCTTTCACGATCGAAATGTCCGCGGACGAACCGCCGCCGTGACCACCCGCAATGACCGTCGAAACCGTCGAACTGTTGTTCGCCAGATTCGGATCATAGGTGTAGGTGACCGTCGTACCATCGGTCGAAGAGGCGGCCTCGGTGATGAACGCCTCATTGGTGATCGTCGTGTCCGCAGCGCTATCTTTGACTGTGGCAGCGATTGCCAATGTCGCGGTCGCGTTCGGATCGAGCGTACCGATCGTCCAGAGGCCCGTTGAACTCGAGTACGAGGTGCCAGGCGTTGCCGTTGCATTCACGAACGTGAGTCCGGAAGGCAGGGTGTCGGATGCCACGACGCCGGTCGAGGTCGCAGTGCCAAGGTCGGTGGCCGTAAGGGTGTAATTGATCGTCGCACCCACGACGGTTGAGGTCGTATCGACCGCTTTCACGATCGAAATGTCCGCCGGCAATGGAGGCAATGCCATTTTTGTCACCACCGTCGAAACCGTCGAACTGTTGTTCGCGAGGTTCGGATCGGTGCTGCTCGCCGATTCGGTCACGGTCCCGGTGTTGGGGATCACGGTCCCGATCGGTGTGTCGGAATTCACGGTCGCTGCGATCGTGAGCACCGATGTTGAACCGACGCTCATGTCGCCGATCGTCCAGAGGCCTGTCGAGCTCGAGTAGGAGGTGCCAGCCGGATATGTTGCGTTCACGAATGTGAGATCGGAAGGCAGGGTGTCGGATGCCACGACGCCGGTCGAGGTCGCGGGACCATTGGCCGAAACCGTCAACGTGTAGTTGAGGGTAGCTCCCTGGAAGGTATAGGGCTCATCGACAGCTTTTTGGATCGAGACATCGGCAGTCGTCGTCGCCACTCCCGGAACCGTGATCGTCGCGCCCTTTATCTTGGTCGATTGCGTACAATCGCTTTGGATATACCTGATCCTCGGATGTGTCGTGATCGTTCGACCCGCAGCAGCAGGGTTCACCTGCGCCGTGATGTCGAGCGCGATTGCGTTATTCGAACCGTTGAAGGTTCCCGCGTCCCATATTCCCGTTGAACTCGAGTACGTTCCATCCGATGTGCTCGCGGAAAGGAAGGTGAGATACGTAGAAGGCAAAAGTTCGGTGATCTTGACGCTCGTTGATGCCGTAAAGGCAGGTGCACCGGCAAGCGTGTAAGTGACAATGTCATCGACGCTCGGGGTCTTGTTGCTCACGGCCTCACCGACGGAGAGCGAGATCGAACATGTTTCCGGTCCCGAGTTGGGCGCAACCCACGTGGTTGCGGTTGACGAGTTGTTCGCCAGGTTCGGGTCGGTCGACGACGCAGACTCCGTAATGGTCGCGGTGTTGCTGATCGTCGAGCTGGCGGCATCGGGGTCCACGGTCGCTGCGATCGTGAGCGTCGATGTCGCACCGGCACTCAGGTCGTGGATCGTCCAGAGGCCTGTCGAGCTCGAGTAGTCCGTGCCATCCGCCGCCGTTGCGTTCACGAACGTGAGTCCGTAAGGCAGGGTGTCGGATGCCACGACGCCGGTCGAGGTCACAGAGCCAAGGTCGGTGGCCGTAAGCGTGTAGTTGATCATTCCGCCTACGACGGTCGACGTGGGATTCGCGATCTTTACGATCTCGATATCGGCAGTCGTCGTCGGGGTCGTGGTGGCAGCTTGCACGTCAATCGAGATCGACGAACTGTTGTTCGCCAGATTCGGATCAGTCGTGGAAGCGGACTCGGTGACATAACCGGTGTTGGTTATGGTGGTGCTGGCGGTGCCAGCATCCACCAAAGCAGCGATGGCCAGGTTTACCGTGTCATTGACCGGGAGGTCATGGATCGTCCAGAGGCCTGTCGAGCTCGAGTAGTCCGTGCCATCCGCCGCCGTTGCGTTCACGAACGTGAGTCCGTAGGGCAGGGTGTCGGATGCCACGACCCCGGTCGAGGTCACAGAGCCAAGGTCGGTGACGTCCAACGAATAGTGGACGATATCACCAACGCTCGGATTCGTGTTATCTACCGTCTTCACGATCTTGAGATCGGCAGAGGTCGACGTTGTCGCCTCCTGAACCGTGATCGCCGCGGCTTTGGCAGCGTCGCTATCATCGCAGGAATTTGCGCCATAGATGATGGTCGGCTTGGGAGTGATCGTCTTTCCTTCGGTGCCCGTGTTCACGCTCGCGGTGACGTAAAGCGTCATGCTGTTGTTCGAACCATTGAAGGTTCCCGCATTCCAGGTGTTGGAAGAGGGATCATACGCTCCATTGACCGCTGTGCCGTTGACGGCCGCAGTCGATGAAACATACGTCACACCGACAGGAAGCACGCCGGTCACGCTGACTTGCGTCGGTGACGTGAAGGCAGGTCCGCCGGCGAGTATGTAGGTGATGTCATCGCCGACACTCGGGGTCGTGGTGCTCACGGTCTCGCCGACGGCGAGCGCGTCCGAACAGGTGGCGGCATGAGCCACTGCGACACCAAGAGAACTTATTTCGCCTGCGTTGATGTGGGAGGGAATTAAAATAGCCGTCGGAAAGACGGAATTCGAGATGATGGCAACGAAAAGCGCCACCTTCAACAATCCCCTCGCCGCATTTCGCGTAGGCGCGAAAAACGTTTGGATTGTTTTGTACATCCTTTTCTTATATTTATTTTTGTCGACCTTTTAACGAAAATTAAAGTGTAAAAGGGCGAAAAAAATGTATTTGTAAAGGTGCTGTGGTCAGTTAAGACGCTGACCTTTATATAACACAAAAACGAAGGAGAGGCAAGGGTTTAATGATTTTTAATATACTCTTCCCTGCTCGTGAGGCTTTCCATATTCGGAAGCCGGTCGAGAAAAACGATGCCGTTCAGATGGTCCGTCTCGTGCTGGATGACCGCGGCAAGAAGCCCCTTGGCGGTCAGGGTAAATTTCTCCCCTTTCCCGTTGAGCGCGGTCACCGTAACGCTCTGCGACCGCGGGACCATTCCGAACAATCCAGCGCGCGCCACACTGCCGCATCCTTCACCGCCGACGTGTTTCTCTTTTGAACAACGCAAGATTTTGGGATTGATGAAAACACGGACGGCGTCGGCGTCCCTTGCACTCCGGACGTTCGTCTCGCGCAACTCGCTCACGAAGATCCGAAGACCTATGCCGATCTGCGGCGCGGCCATGCCGACCAACCCGTGATAGCGCATGGAATCGATAAGGTCGCGCACGATCTTTTTTGTCTGCCGCGAGGTCGCCAATTTCACCGGTTTCGCCTTCGCCCGGATCACCGGCGCGCCGATTTGTGTTGCGTTTTTTATGATCATTGGATTTATGGTTTCAGTTTGTTGATGTTGAATTTGCTATCGGCAAGCTGAAACTGAACACCGATCCTTTTCCTTCCTCCGATGTGGCCCAGATCGTCCCGTTCATTTTTTCGACGATCTCTTTCACGATGAAAAGCCCAAGACCGGTGCCGGTGATCTCTTTCGTCTTATCCGTCTGCACGCGATAGAATTTTTGGAATAATTTTTCCTGCGCTTCCTTCGAGATACCAAGCCCCGTGTCCGCAATGTGCGTAACGACACGGCCGTCGATCACCTCATGGGAAACTTCGATGTCCCCCGCACCACCCATATACTTGATCGCGTTGCCGACGAGGTTCACGACCACCTCTTTTATGCGATCGGTGTCGGCAAGCACCTGTGGCAGATCGGCGGGCGGTTGATACGTCATCGTCACCGATTTTTCGTCGGCCAAAGATTTGAGCTCATCAAGCGATGAACTGATCGGCGCGGCAAGATCGATAGGCACGACCTGGATGGTAAGTCGGCCCGCCTGCGACCGCGCGACCTCAAGCAGGTCGTTCACGAGCTGGATCAAACGCTGGTTGGAAGCGATCACTTTCTCGATAAAGGCGCGGGTACCGTCGGAGATCGCGCCGGTCGTGCCTTCCAATATAAGCTGGAGATAACCTTTCATCGCCGCGACCGGCGTGCGAAGTTCGTGCGCGGCGATGAAGACGAATTCATCTTTCAATTGTTCAAGTTCTTTCAGGCCGAGCACCATGGTGTTGAACGACTCGCCAAGATCCTCCAGCTCGTCGTGTGTTTTGATGTTCACCCCTTCGTTGAACTTCCCCTGCGCAACGCGCGCCGTTCCCTCTTCCAACTGTTCGATCGGCCGCACAATGAGCAACGCGAGAAGGATGGAGACCAGGATAACAATGCCGAACAGGATGATAAGCGCGATAAGGTCGCGGACAAGGAGCGCGTTGATGACCGCATCCGCCTCGGCGGTCGGCCACTCCGCGACCAAACCCCATGTCTGGCCATACTCCGAGATCGGCATCGCAGCGGCGACAACATTCTCCCCGAAAATATTTTTATAGCGCATCTGCGTGGCATCGGTAAGAAGGCTCTCGCCCGTGATCACTTTTTGCACGATGTCCAAATTCGCCGCGCTTAAACTGCCGCTTGTGATGCCGGAAAATTTACCGCCGCCGGCGATCACTTTGCCCGTTCCATCAACGAGATAAACATAGCCCGTTGTGCCGATGCTGGACGACGCGATGATGCTTTGAAGATTGGAGAGCGACGCCGTTCCTAAAATGATCGCAACGGCCTGGCCGTTGTTATCCTTCACCGGCGAAGCAAAATTCACTTCGGGCGTACTGCTCGGATAGGATAACGGGCCGATATAATAATCCCCACCCTTCGCAGCGGCGAAACTGGGATCGTTGCTCATATCCCGAAGCGACGACGTGGGATATCCCTGAAGCGTGGTCTGATCGACACGCGAAGTCTCCTTCCCCGTGAAATCAACGAACGACTCCGAGAGCAGCCACGGCCGCGTTATGATCGTTTGCTGAAGTAAATATTGCTGGGCGGCCGGCGCACTTTCGATGTTCGGTCCGTATGGGATGACGACGTGCGCCTGTGAAAGAATGTCGTCGCTGATAAAACTCTGCACCTGCGCACCGGCCTGCGCGAGCACTACCGACTCGAGCTTGGCGACGTCGCTGCGATGCGCAGTGCTTACGACATATTCGGTGAGCGCCGCGGCGACCAACAGCGGCACAATTCCCACCGCGAGCATGAAAAAGAATATCTTATTGCGCAGCCTCCCTTTGTGCCCTTGGGACTTCATGCTCTTTATTATAGCATTGCCATCCGATTCCCTCTTTTTCAGACCAGACAAAAACAAAACACTCCTCTTTTGGAACTTTAGCGTCCTCGCGATTCGTTCCAAAAGAGGAGTGTTTTGTTTTTGAGCGGGTAGGGGGAATCGAACCCCTGTCTCAACCTTGGGAAGGTCGCGTTCTGCCACTGAACCATACCCGCACGCATTGATGCTCCGCGTTGATATCAATCGCTCACCGCCGTAGATGTGGTCGATGAGGTCCCCAACGGGACGATGATTATCATCTTCTCGCCGGGGTTCTTGTAGTTGAACCGCGCGCGAAGCTCCTTTTCCAGGTTCACCGGATTTGCAAGATACTCCTTTTCGGACTGAAGACTCGACTCGTCCGCCTGCGCTTTCGTAAGGCGCGCCTGCACATCAGCGAGACTGGCGCCCATCTCATGCTCCTGCTTCACGAAAGAATAGACATTCACGCCAAGAAAAATGAGAACGAGAGAAAGGCCGATGATCGCCGCAATCTTCATACCGCTTAGTGTAATTCCGTGGAGTGCTTTGAGCAAGTAGCATCACGTGCGTGGCGCTACTTTTTCAAAATCTCCCGGAAGACCTCCGGTGAGATATCCACGCGCGCACCAGCCTGAAGCCGTTCTTTTCCCTTCTCCTGCTTCTTCCATAACTTCATCTTGCGGGTGCGGTCGCCGCCATTCTTGCCGAAGTTGCCAAGTTCCTTTTTCATCGCCGTGATCGTCTCGCGCGCAATGATGCGTCCCTGCGACTTCGCCTGGAGTGCCTGTGAAAATTGCATCTTCGGCAGAAGATCCTTTAGCCGCTCCACCGTCTGACGTCCCTCTCTCTCCAGATCTTTTTTGGGGACGAGACGCGTGAGCGCGGGCACTATCTCGTTCACCACGATGATCTCCAACTTTTCCACTTCCGATTCGCGCTCACCCGCCAGCTCGTACGTGAACGATGCATACCCCTGCGACACCGATTTCAGCCGGTCATCGAAATCGCGGATCAGTTCGCGCAGCGGCATGATCGCCTGGATGAGCAGATTCTCGCCGATGTTCTTCACTTCGTTTATCTCGAGATCGAACACGGTCTGCATATTGAGCACCGCGCTCAAATAGTTCTGCGGCGTGAGGATCTCGAGATTCACGAGCGGCTCCCACACCTTCTCCGGATGTTCGGGAAAATCCTGCGGCTGTTTGATGACAAACTGCACGCCCTTGTCCTGAACGCGATATGCGATGGACGGGAAGCTCGTCAAAAAATGAAGATTATATTCGCGCTCCAGACGGCTCGACGTGATCTCAAAATGCAGCTGGCCCAAAAATCCGACCTTCAATCCCCTCCCCAAAGCCTCGTTCGAATCCGGCTCGAAACTGAGCGCCGCATCGTTCAGCCGCAATTTTTCGAACGCGCGCTTGAGATCGTCGAACTTCGTGTCGGCATCGGGATAAAAAGAGATGAACACCACCGGCGCGGGTTCGCGATAACCGGGCAGCGCCAGCTCGGTCGCGCGGGCGCCGCCGAGGCCCGTCGAATCACGATTCGCCAAAATAGTATCGCCGATCTTCACAAGTGCCGGCTCTTTTAGACCGGTCGCGATATAGCCGATCTCGCCAGTGCGAAGTTTTGAGGTGGCCTTCATGTCGGGAGAAAAATATCCCACTTCTTTTGCCTTAAAGCCATCCGCGCTCGCCACAAGATGCATTTCCTCTGCCGAGAACTCGCCGCCGAACACGCGCACGTTCGCAATGATGCCCTTATGGTCATCATATAAAGAATCGAAGATGAGCGCCTTCGCGATATTACCCTGCGCGTCACCGCCTTGGCCCATCTTTGGCGGCGGCACCAGCTTGATGACCGCTTCAAGCAGTTCCTTCACGCCCTCACCGGTCTTTGCTGAAACGCGAAACACCTCGTCGGGCGAAACGCCCAAAAGATCCGCGGTCGCCTCGATCACTTTCTCTATGTGCGGCAGGGCAAGATCGATCTTGTTCACGGCGGGAATGATACGCAGCCCCGCCTTCTGCGCGCCACGCAAATTGGAAAGGGTCTGCGCCTGGATACCTTTCGTCCCGTCCACGAGCAAAATGCCGCCTTCGACGGCGTTCAGCGCGCGCGATACTTCGTACGCAAAATCCGAATGACCAGGCGTGTCAATGAGGTTCAGCACATAACGCGTGCCGCCGGATTCATATTCCATGCGCACCGGCGCCATTTTTATCGTAATTCCCCGCTCGCGCTCGAGCGGCATCCGGTCCAGATACTGTGCCTGCATCGAACGCATCGGCACCGTGCCCGTCATCTCAAGAAGACGGTCGGCAAGCGTTGATTTTCCGCTATCAATATGCGCGATGATGACAAAATTCCGAATATGTTCCATTGCCGCAAGTGTACCAAAAAATCAGTCACAACGACAAGGACAGCGGTGGTTCTCGCGCGACCAAAAACATCACGGCTTAACGATCTTCTTAAGCGCCAAAATCCGTACGTTATGATTTTTGACCTCAGCGGCGATATCACCGATAGCGGATAAAATGCGCGCCTCCACGCGAAACAAATCCTGCTTCGTCGCCATTTTTTCCTCTACTCCCGCCATCCTTCCCTCCAATCTCTCTATCCTTTCCTCTAATCCTTCCAATCTCCCTTCCATTGCCTTGATCTCTCCGCGCACCGCCACAAATTCCTGCTGGGTCAACAATGCCAGTGCGTCTATTTTCATATCAATTCGCGCCTCCAAGTGTTCCATGCCGTCGAAGAACACCTTCCTCGTGATCACCTCATTTTGATCGTTCATATAAATACATCATAGGCACATGCCACGCAGAGTCAAAAGTTCTTTAATGATTTTTTAATGACCGGAAGTTCACAATGATAAACGCGCTTGATATATTAGCGCTTATTTGATAAAAAGCTTTCGAGGGGGTGTGATTATGTCTGAGTTCTTTACGCGGAAAGAAGCACTGGAATTGGTTGGAAAGCGCGCTGTCATTAAAACAGCATTTCCCAGCCTACAACTAAGAGAGGGCGTGGTTGGTCGAATCACGGAGGCTATCCCGCGATCGGCACCCAACCAAGAGGAGTATTTGGTGGCTATTGAGTGGGATGCCCTCCTCCGGTCAGATAGGTTCACCAAGCCCGAAATGGACCATCTCTCCGTCGGGTAATGATCGAATAACGCGGTTTCGAACCGCACAACACCATATTTCGCCGTCCGCTGCATTCGGACGGCGTTATTTTTTGGAAAACAAGTGACGCAGTGCAGAAAAATTAGAGCTTTTGCAAAGTCAGATTGAAGACCAATCTTCCTGGCGTGCTGGTTGAATCATAGGTAAAACTAGCCAACCCGTTTTCCGCGAATTCATAGCCAAGCGGCGCATCAATTTCGATCTTATAGCTCCCCGTCGCGCCGGATTGCCGTTCGAAAACGAACTGATATTGCACGCCGGGTGCGGGTGCCGTAAAAAGCTCGTGCGAATAATCGAATGACAGTTCCGTGGACATTCCCGCATAGGTGCGCGACCAGGTTGCGAAAACCTCTTTCCCGGACTCTTCGTGCGAGGTCACGTTGGAATAGCTGAAATTTTGCCGCGTACTTGAAGCGATGGCAAGCAGGAACGGGTCGGTGCTATATCCTTGGCGGGCATAATTTACGGGCGCAGGAACCTTTTTTGCGATCCCGCCGCTCTCGTTATCAAGCGTCGAGCCGGCAGGAGCAAAGATCTGCATATAGTCCTGATTGGTTGTCTGGTACCACCAGTACGGGCTTTGTTTGCCGTTGTGCGTACGATCGATGATCACGTGGTCCGCCAGCGTGCCGTCACTGCCGATCGTCGCGTCATAGTTCACGTTCTGCGCGATATAAAGTTCCGACTTGTCGCTGTTGATATCCGCGTTCGCGAGCGCAAAGTAATCACCGTTGAAATTTTCGGGAAGCTGGTCCACTTCACCGCCTGCGCCGTAGGCCTGTACAAAACTCTCGATGTCGGGATTTTTGAAATACGCCATGGCATCCTTGTTGCTCACCCAATTCGCGGCGTCGCCCAAAAGCTCCTGTTGCTCGTCGGGCGTGGATGATGCGAGCTGCTGGAAGATCGCATGCGCGAGCGAGCGCAGCACATCCTTCGGATACGTCGCGGCCGTTGCCTGACCCGCCTGTACTATCTTTTGGATCTGCACGGTAAGATTGTCGGCGGTGAACGTGGTGGAAGGATGCGAGATCGTTATCGGACCGGTGATGGAAAGAAGGTCGCTCACCACCTGTGGCGATATGGCGATCGCGGCGTCGAATGAGGTGGTCGCATAAAGGTCGGATTGTTCGAAAAGTTGGATGGTCTCCGATGCCGACGTCGGAAAATCAAAGAACCAATTGCCGTCGGCCGGCCGCCAACGCGAACCCTCGAGCTGTAGCGGTACCGGCGGTTCGATATCCGGCTTGAACGCGGCGTCCGCATCGGCAACATCATGGACCGAAATGTTTTTGATGGCACCGCCCGACAGCGCGATATCGGCATAACTGCCGATGAACCCGCCGCCCGGGCGCATCTCCGAAGGATTCTCAAGCAGCACCAGAACGTGATGGGTGGAGGACGCATCCGAAAGCCAGGGAATAAAGGCGTTCAAAAAACTTTCAGTGTTTTTGATCTGGGTCCGGAGTGAAAGATAACCGCCACCGTCAAAAGATCCGGCATTATTAAAAAGTGAAAGCTCGCCGGAGAGTTGATCGCCGTCGGCGTCGAGGGCGGCGAGGGTCCCTTTGATGCCGGTCAGGTCGGCAACGAGATTATTGTTCTGCACGCCGGATGCAAAGGCAAAAACATCGGGCTGGATATTGGCGATCTTCTGTGCGAGGGCGTTCAACTGGCCCGAAAGATCGCCAAATGATTTGAGCGTCCCGCCCATCCCTTGAAAAAGGGAAAGAAGCAGTCCCGTGACGCCGTTCACGGAAAGGTTGTTGCTGCTCAATGAGGAAAACTGCTGTTCCGCGCCGGCCGTATCGAAATTCTGCAGATCAGCGATCCCTTCGTGCAGCGTCATGGCCTGGGTATCAACAAGCTCGGCGGCCTTGTGGCGAAAGAAAAACACCGACAAGATCGATCCAGCCACAAAAAAAACAGCGAGCCCGACAAGGGCAACCTTTATCCCCCGCGGCAACGGTGGCTGCGGTTTTTGTGGGTAATTATCCAAACGTCCGCGTTTTTCGATGCGCGCCGCGCGCGCGAGTTCGTTGGTGCGAATCTCCTCATCATCGTGGCGTGCCTGCATTCCCTTCTTCATATTATCCATAGTTTACCACGTGGGCGCGCGATTTTGTATAATGGATGTATGACTATCATAAAAAAATTCTCCAGGTGGATGGCGATGGGCGCGCTCGCACTTATCTGCATCGCATCGTTCTCGTTGATGCTCTGGGCCTCGCGCACCGATTCGGCGATCGATGACGAGCTCGCACACATTCCCGCGGGCTACGGTTACGTGCACGAGCTCGATTACCGCCTCAACCCCGAGCATCCCCCTCTCATAAAAGCGCTCGCAATGGCACCGGTGCTTTTTTTGAATCCTTTTTACCCGACCCAAACCGCCGCGTGGCAAACGGAAATAAACGGACAGTGGGACATGGGCTATCAATTTCTCTATAATTCCGGAAATGACGCGACCGCGATCATCCGCACCGCGCGCATCATGCCCATCCTCATCACTATCCTTCTCATCATCCTGATGTATGTCATTGCGCAATGGATGATGGGCGACCTCTGGGCGCTCCTGCCGACGTTCCTGCTCGCTTTCGATCCGAACGTGCTCGCGCACGGCCACTATGTTACCACCGACGTCGGCGCGGCGTTCGGATTTCTTTTCGCAACATATTTCTTTTTGAAGTTCACCGAAAACCGCTCGACAAAATATTTGTGGTACGCCGGACTCTCGTTCGGCGTCGCGCAGATCACCAAGTTCTCGACACCGCTCCTCGTGCCGCTTTTCATTTTCCTCGCCCTTGTATTGTGGCTGCGCGACCTGGCGCGCGAGTGGCGCACCACCGATCGTTCGCGTCGGTTGAAAACTTCTCTCGCGCGGCTATGGCAATGGGCCTGGCAGGTCGCCGTCATCTTCGTGATCGGTTACGCCGTCATCGTCTATCCCGTCTACTCCCTCTTCACCGCGCACTATCCCACGGCGCGACAGGTTTCTGACACGACCGCCATCCTTACTTCCTTTGCGACCGGTCCGACGCCCGCCGGCCAGATGTGCAGCGGAATGCGCTGTCTTGCCGACACGAACATCTGGATGGCAGGCCATCGCCTCACCCAGCCCATCGCACAATATATGCTCGGCATCCTGATGGTGCTCCAGCGCGCTGACGGCGGCAACACCATTTACTTCCTCGGCCACGTCGTCCAAAGCGGCGGCTGGACCTATTTCCCGACGCTCTATCTATTAAAAGAACCGATCCCAACGCTGATCATTGTTTTGTTGGCGCTGGCGCTCGGGCTCTGGTGGGGCGCGAAAAAATTGCGCCGTAGCGGCATCGGCGAGAGCGTGCTCACCATGCTCGACGATCACTTCCGCGAATTCGCGTTTGCGTCGCTCATCGTCCTGTATTGGGGTTACAGCATGCATAGTCCTCTCAACATCGGCATCCGACACCTTATGCCGACGATTCCCTTCATTTTCCTGCTTGCCGCGATCGCGTGGAAATCGTGGATCACAAAGATAAGCCTGCCGCACGGCGACACACTATCGCTTGATAATATGATGGACTCGTTCGCGGCAACGGCACGCTCGCTCGCGGCGGCGGCGATGAAATATATCTTCCTCGTGCTCCTGCTCTGCTGGCTTATGCTCGAGACCTTATTCGTCGCACCTTATTTCCTTTCTTACTTCAATGAACTGAGCGGAGGGGTATGGGGCGGCTATCATTACGTGACCGACTCCAATTACGATTGGGGGCAGGACATGTTACGCCTGCAGTCTTTTGTGAACTCCCATCCCGAGATAAACAAAATCGCCGTCGACTACTTCGGCGGCAGTAACGCAAAATATTATCTTGGCGACAAAGAGGTTGACTGGTCGTCGTCGCAGGGCAACCCCGCCGACCAGGGCATCCATTGGATCGCGATCTCCGTGAACACGCTCGAAATTGCCACCCAGCCGCTCATCGCCGGAGAAACGCGCAACGCGTCCGACACGTATTCGTGGCTCACCGCACTCCGTCCGCCGGCTCACGGCATGGGCAACGTCCCCACGCCCGACTTCCGCGCGGGAACGTCCATCTTCATCTATCACTTGTAGTACACCCTGTCTTCCGTCCTGCAATCCACATACTGTAATTTGCTGAACCCGCCCTGCGATACAAGGCTCTGCAGGACGCCCAGATAATCATTCGCAGGGAATCGCAGGCTGAAATATATTTCGGGGCCATCGGACGTTATCGCATCCACCTCCTCCAATGAAAGGTCGTTGAGGTCTAGTTCCTGGATATTGATATTGCTCGAATGGAGCACGTTAACGACGGAGATAAAATTCGCAGCAAAGGCATCAGGAAGGACCTTTTGTCCCAAACCACGACTGCTTTGCGAATAGTCACGGACCACGACGATAAGGTTGCCTTCGGTATTCGTCGCCTTCTCGAAAAGCACGCCGGCATTGTCGAACCAATAGCATGATCCGCTATCCGCGCTGTCGACGCTTGACGACGCCTCCACGCCGGCGCTCGTGCTTGAAGCCAGGACAACGCTCTCGCCCTTCGGAAGAAAACACCAAACGCCGAACGGATTCCTCTCCACGACGTTCACGGTGATCGTGCGCGAAAAATAATCCTTATCGATGGTCACGCCTGCAAGCTGCGGGATCAAGCCCAATTGGCTCGAGGAAAGACCGCCCGGCCATACGAGCATATTGTTCCATCCGAGCACATTGCCAAAAAAATTGTGGCGGCCCGAAGGATCGGCCTGTAATAACGTAATGATATCCTGACTTGCAATGACGTTGTTGCCTTCTACGGTGATGTGCTGCAATTGAAATAACGGCGAACGGGCGATGAGCCATGCTCCGCCAAGAAAAAGAAAATAGAGCGCAAACACGGCAAGGGTCGAAAAAATATAGCGCCTCACTTTTTTTCGCCTCTTCCGATGTTCAGAGATATACGAGGTGCTGCGTATTGCCATGGTCGATACCTCTTATCATACCAGAACGCACGTGCGCACGAAATTGTTAACCTCCGATGAATTGCTTCCCGATATATTTTTCCAAGACCTCAGGCACCTCAACAAGCCCGTCCTTTGTTTGATAATTCTCAAGAATCGCGATAAAGATGCGCGGACTGGGTAACGCCGTGTTATTGAGCATATAAACGTATTTCTTCTCGCCTGTTTTGGCGTCAACATACTTCACATTCAACCGGCGGGACTGCCAGTCCAGAAAGTTGCTCGCCGAACCGGTTTCCGCCCAACGATTCATGCCCGGAAGCCATGCCTCCAGGTCGAACGCGCGATATTTTCCCGCGCTCATGTCGCCGGAACAGATCGCAAGCCGGCGGTACGGCAACCCGAGCTCTTCGTGCATCTCGCCGGATATCGCCGTCATCTCGTCCTGCAGCTTGTTCGAGGCCTCAATATCGGCCTCGGCGAGCACCACCTGTTCCACCTTCATGAACTCGTGCACGCGGTACATCCCCTTCACGTCCTTGCCATAGCTTCCGATCTCGCTACGATAGCACTGGCTGTAACCGGCCAGCTTTATCGGCAACTGTTCCGCTTTCAAGACATCGTCGGAATAGTATGCGAGCAAAGACGGCTCTGACGTCCCTACCAGAAACTTCTGATCTTTGCTTTTTTCACCGGTCGATTCTTTGTCGGGCGTTGCCACCTGATAGATCTCGTCCGTTTCCGGATCATACTCGCCGCCCTTGAAATAGCCGCTTCCGAAGAGCGCGAAACTTTTGACGAGCGTTGGTGGAATCATCGGCTTATAGCCTTTCTCCACCATCTTATTGATCGCGTACATCATGATGCCCATGGCAAGCAGCACGCCGTCGTTTTTTATATAGTAGCCGCGAAAACCGCCGACCTTCGTCCCCTTTTCGAAGTCCAGGATGTCGAGCGAGCGGCCAAGCTCCATATGATCCTTCGGAGTGAAATCAAAACTCCGCGGCGTACCCCAATGAAAGATCTCCTTGTTATCGGCGTCGCTTTTCCCGTCCGGCGTATCCGGCGAAATGATGTTCGGCACACGCACCATCAGCTGATCGAACTTTTCCTCGATCGGCCTCAGCTTCTCCTCCTGCTCCTTGAACTGCTCTTTGAGCTTCAGGCCGGCATCGCGGTCCTTTGTCTTTTTTTGTTCCGCGCGGATCGCTTCCGTGGACGCCATGAGCGCCCGGCGTTCCGTATCCGTCGCCAAAAGATCGTCGATGATCTTTGGATCAATGTTCTTTTTCGTCGCGGCGTCCTTCACCGCATCCGCATTCTCCCTGATGAACCTGATGTCGAGCATCTTCGTATCATAACGCAACGCCTTGGCTTTTTCCAGAAGGTGGAAAATATTTAATTTTAGCCTTAGAATACCATTATGACCAATAAAACCTCGTCGGAACCGGAAGTTTCGTCCCTCGATAAGATCCGCCATTCGCTCGCGCACCTGCTGGCGGCAGCAGTGCTCAAAGAGTTCCCCGATGCCAAGCTCGGTATCGGCCCGACTGTCGAGAACGGTTTTTATTACGATTTTCTGCTCCCCAGAGCGATCACGCCGGATGACCTGAAAACGCTCGAAAAGACAATGCGCGGTTTTGTGAATAAAAAACTGCCGTTCAGTGGTCGCGAGGTGACGACCGCCGAGGCCAAGAAGCTTTTTGCGGCCCAACCATTTAAGCTGGATTTAATAAATGACTTTACCGCAGAAGATAAAAAATTGACCGTCTACGAGACCGGCGATGTCTTTATGGATCTCTGCCGCGGCGGCCACGTGGAAAATACCTCGGAGATCCCCGCTGATGGCTTCAAGCTCGACAAGATCGCGGGCGCCTACTGGCGTGGCGATGAAAAGAACCAGCAGCTCCAGCGCATCTACGGTCTGGCGTTCGAGAGCAAGGAAGCATTAAAAGATCATGAAAAAATGGTTGAGGAGGCGAAAAAACGTGACCACCGCGTCCTCGGAAAACAACTCAAGCTTTTCACCATTTCCGATCTCATTGGCGCCGGGCTTCCCCTTATCCAGCCGAAAGGAATGATCATCCGGAAGGCCATTGAGGATTATCTTTGGGAATTGCACACCGGCAAAGGATACTCCCGCGTATGGACGCCGCACATCGCCAAAGATTCACTCTATGTGACCTCCGGCCACGCCGCGAAGTTTGGTGACGAATTGTTCCGCGTGCAGGGCAAGGAAGAAAAGTTCATCCTGAAGCCGATGAACTGCCCGCACCACATGCAGATCTTCACCGACAACCAGTTCAGCTATCGCGACATGCCGGTCCGTTACTTCGAGCCGGCAACGGTCTACCGCGACGAAAAATCCGGCGAACTCTCCGGACTCACCCGCGTTCGCTCCATCACCCAGGATGACGGGCATCTTTTCTGCCGCGTCTCGCAGATCGAGGCGGAAGTGAAGACCATTTCCGGCATCATCAAAAAATTCTATGCGACGATGGGCATGCTCGACAACTATTGGGTAAGCCTTTCGGTGCGCGGCGATGACCGATCGAAATATCTCGGCACCGACGAGAATTGGCACGCGGCGGAGAGCGCCCTTGAAGAGGCGGCAAAAGCCGACGGACTTCCCTACCGGCGTATCGAGGGCGAAGCCGCGTTCTACGGACCGAAGCTCGATTTTATGTTCAAAGATGCGATCGGCCGCCAATGGCAGCTCGCCACCATCCAATGCGACTTCAATCTTCCCGAGCGCTTCGATCTTTCTTTCGCGAACGAGAAGGGCGAGAAGGAACGGCCGGTGGTCATCCACCGCGCGATCTCGGGATCGCTTGAGCGGTTCATGGGGGTGCTTATCGAACATTTCGCGGGCAAGTTCCCTGTCTGGCTCGCACCGGTGCAGGTAATGATCTTACCGATCAGCGAGAAATTCTCTGATTATGGAAAGAAGGTTCACGAGACGCTTCTGACCGCAGGCATCCGTGCGGAACTCGACGAGGCGAACGAATCGCTCGGCAAACGCATCCGCACCGCGGAGATGATGAAGGTGCCTTACATTCTCGTTGTCGGGGAAAAAGAAGAGGGCAATGGCTCAGTGAACGTCCGCGGGCGCGATGGTGAAGAAAAGGAACTTTCGCTCGCAGAGTTTGTTAAAAATACGGAGAGAGAGATAAAAGAAAAAGTCCTTTAGGTGCTTTCCTGACATGAACAAGCCGAAGGTCATCTCCGTCGTGGGCCCTACCGCGAGCGGAAAGACCGCGATGGGCATAGCGCTCGCGCAAGCGTTCGATGGCGAGATCGTTTCCGCCGATTCTCGACAGATCTACCGCGGTATGGATATCGGCACCGCGAAGCCAAGTGAAGCGGAGCGCCGCGCGATCCCCCACTACCTCATTGACATAAAAGATCCCGGCGAGGATTACTCGGTCGCCGACTATAAAAGCGACGCCATCGCGGCGATCAATGATATTCTCGAGCGGCGCAAACTTCCGATAATCGTCGGTGGCACCGGGCTGTATGTGAAGGCAGCGCTTGAAAATCTGGACATCCCAAAGACGCAGGCACATCCGGAGCTGCGCGCGGAAATAGAAAAAAATATCGCACGTGACGGACTTGACGCAGTGTTCAGGAAGCTCGTCGCGCTCGATCCCGAGGCGGCGTACATTGTGGATCCGAAAAACCCCCGTCGCATAGTGCGCGCTCTTGAGGTTGCGATCGCGACGGGCGAACCTTTCACCGCCCAGCGCAAAAAGAACGATCCGCTCTTTGATGCGCTCGTGCTCGGCCTCAACCCGGCGCCGGAATCATTGCGCGAACGGATCGATCGGCGCGTTGACGCGATGGTGCGCGACGGATTGGTGGACGAAGTTGCCGCGCTCGTAAAAAAGTATGGCACCACGCCGGTGGCTTTCGACGCGATCGGCTATCGCGAAATCATAGTTTTTATGAATGGCGCGCTGTCGCTCGACGAAGCGATCGCGGCGATGAAAATGAACACGTGGCACTACGCAAAGCGCCAAATGACGTGGTTCAAAAAAGACAAGGCAACAAAGTGGATCGAAAACGAGCAAGAAGCGATCGCTTCCGTTAAGAAATTTCTCGCCGAAAATTAAAGAAGGTTCTCAGCAAAGTAGCAGCCTTGCTTTGGTTTTTGGGGTATGCCGGAGGCGCGTAGGCGCCGAGGCGTAGCGCGCGTTCAGCAGAACGCGACGCGACCCCAAAAACCAAAGCAAGGCTGCTACTTTGCTGAGAACCTTCTTTTTATCTCATCCGGGAGCTTTTCAATGGAAACCGCTTCCTGCGCCCCGCTCGTGAGGTCGCGAATGATGACCGTGTCCTCATATATCTCCTTTTGACCAAGAATGAGCGCCACACCGATTCCTTCCTTATCCGCGGTCTTGAGTTGGGCCTTGAGCGATTCTTTCGCCAGTGCCTCGACAACAATGATCCCCTTATTGCGCAAGATCTTCAAAAGCGCAAAGGATTTTTTCTTTGCGAGCTCGCCGGCGTGCGCCAGAAAAACACGCTTACTGTTTTTGCCGGCAAACGATACTTCCTTCGCACGCAATGCGGCGATCAAGCGTTCGACGCCGGCTGCGCCGCCGACAGCGGGAGTAAGGTGGCCGCCGATCGTTTCCATCAGGTAGTCATAGCGACCGCCGGCAGCCAATGCGCCGATCTGCGCCTCGCCACCTTCGGCATACATCTCAAAGACCGTGCGGCTGTAATAATCCAACCCGCGCACCAGGTGGTGGTCAAGTTCATAGGTGATCTTTACCTCGTCGAGATACTCGAGCACGCCTTTGAAGTGGGCGCTGCACATTGAGCACAGTTTATCGAGAAAGTTCGGCGCGTGCTCTTTGAGCTTTATGCACTCCGGCTCCTTGCAATCGAGCAGCCGCAGTGGGTTGGTGGCAAGACGCCGGACACAATCCTCGCACAGCTCCTTTTCGTGATTTTTATAATAGGCAGTAAGCTGTTTTTTATAGATCGGTCGGCAGATGCGGCAGCCGATGGAGTTTATCTTTACCGTAGGATTCTTCATCTTTATCTCGTTCAGCACATCCGAGAACATGGCGATGACCTCGGCATCGTAGATCGGATCGTTCACGCCGCCAAGCGTTTCAAAGTCGATCTGTGTGAACTGGCGCAGTCGCCCAAGCTGCGGACGCTCGTGGCGAAAGAGCGGCCCCATCGCAAAAAGCTTTTGCGGCTGGCCGAGGCGGCTCATACCGTTCTGCATATAAGCGCGACAGATACCCGGAGTATATTCCGGACGAAGTGCCAAAAGGTCGCCGCCCTTGGTCCTTAAGGTATACATCTCTTTCTGCACCACATCGCTTTCCTCACCCGACGTCTTATTATAGAGGTCCGCAAATTCCATCACCGGCGGCTCGATCCGCGAAAAGCCGTATTTCGAAGCGATGTCCCTTGTCACGCTCTCGATCTTCTCCCAGTAAGGCCCATCGGAGGGCAATATGTCGTGCATTCCCTTCACGGACTGAAATGTCCGAACCACTTCCTTGGGTTTCTCTTTTTCTTTTTTAAGTGGAGGCATGGTGGTTATGAAGCGTTATACTGCGGAGCGCTGAAAAAGTCTGCGTCGTTAACTGGCCACAAGCGAAGCCGCACCAGGCCCACGATATCCTTCGCAGGCAACGGACCCCAACTGCGGGAATCGTAGCTCACTGCGCGATTGTCGCCGAGCATCATGTACGAACTCGATGAAAGCGTCCACGTCCCGTCTCCCAGGGTCTGGGTTCCCGCCGGCAGATATTTTTCATCCAGAACGAATCCCTGAGGATGCTGCTGGTTCTCTATGGTAACGGTATTGTTCTTGATGATCACGGTCTCTCCGGGCAAGCCGATGACGCGCTTGATAAGATAAGTCGAATAATCGCTCACGTCATGGAAGACCACAACCTCTCCCCGTTCAGGAGGACGGACATGATAGGTCAGCTCGTCGGTAAGCACATAGTCGCCATTCGAGAATGTGGGATACATACTGGTGCCGCTGACGAGAAACGGCTGCACCAGGAACGTCCGCACCACGAATACCACTCCGACGGCGATGACAGCGATCTCCAGGACCTCGAGGAATGATGCTAAGAATTTTCTCATAAAATGTTCAGATGCGACACCACGATGCGCAATGTGTACTCATTATATAGAAAGTGCAATATAATAATCAAGTATGGAACACAAGCTCATTATCGGGTTGGGAAACCCGGACTCGGTGCTCGAGGAAACCTATCACAACGTCGGCGTGCTCGCGGTGCAATGGCTCGCGGAACACTCCGCGCAAAACGACACCCGGCCCGTGTTCCGTCCGTATAAAAATCTCTTTGCCTATGTCACGGTCGGAGCGACCACGTTCATCCGGCCGCTGGTCTATATGAATGAGTCGGGGCGCGCAGTGAAGGAAGCCATGCGGGTGTTCAAAACCCACGAGAAAGATATCATCATCATCCATGACGACAGCGACATTGCCGTCGGCGAGTTCAAGCGTGCCATTCGCGGCCGTTCCGCCGGACACCGGGGAATACAATCCATCATCGATCACTTGAAAACGCAGGAGTTCGCGCGCGTCCGCATCGGCATCCGCGAAAAGAGCGAACTGCATAGAAAAAAAGCGGGAGAATTCGTGCTCTCCCCCATCACCGCAAAGGATAAGAAGATTTTTGAAAATGTTTTCCGAAAGATTTCTGATACTTCATCATCAGGACTTTAAAACAAAATAGGCCAATATACTTTCCAGACCGTTGCGCCCCGCAGCAGGTCTGGAAAGTATATTTTATATGCTCTGCTAGAATCCTGATGATGAAAGCGGGAACGACATCGAGAACGAATACCCTGCGCCGACCTGTTGGATATTGAGCAGCGGGAGCGTGACAACCCCAAAATGCGGATCGTTCTGGAT
Source organism: uncultured Candidatus Saccharibacteria bacterium (assembly GCA_964416665.1). Taxonomy (GTDB): domain Bacteria; phylum Patescibacteriota; class Minisyncoccia; order UBA6257; family 2-01-FULL-56-20; genus JAKAGE01. Next base: position 11,165 of record CAYQFA010000004.1, on the reverse strand, counting down.
CGCATTTTTGAACGTGGCTATCTGCGCAGCCGACGGGGCGGTTCCGTCAACAAGGATGGGGGTGGTCGGCGCCTGAAAGGAAATATTGCTGATAGTGATACCATTGGCCATCGCAACCTTATTGATCTCCGCGATGACCAGATAGTTCCTGGTGATCTGGCCCTCGGCGTTCGCAACGAGCGCGACGGACTGGTTGAACGCCGTAGAAGACGCCTCAAGAGCCGCCACCTCCCTCACCTCGGCCCCGTGCTGGCCAAACGGCATCTGCGACTCGATCCCGGATCGTGTCACATGCAGGAAATTGTCAGCAAGGACGAGTACCACGACGAGAAATCCGAGCACGGCAGGAATGAGGATCTGCCAGAGTGCGAAAAACCCAAGGAGCTGCTCTTCGTGGAAGGTGTCCATCGCTCCCGCTCCCGAAAGATTTATCTCCTTGTTCGTACCGTTCGCGTTCAGGCCGCGGAGACTGCATCCAAACGCGATGAACCATTCCGGGGAGACCGACCCGCCCACGACAAGCGGTATGACCGGCAATGAGAGCGATGCTCCCACCGCCTGTTCCGCTTCCTCCTTGAATGCCGCCGCCGACAGGATGACCGCGGCAAGCGGCTCCGGCCAATGCTGGGCATAAAAATTCATCACCTGCCGCAGGCTCGATTCGAGCGTCTCCTCGAATTTTTCGACGGTTATCTGGCCTTTTTCGTCCGCAATATCGCTCCACAGATTCGCATATTCAAAATAGAGCTTCCCGTCCCGGACGATCAGAAAATCAATGCCCGAATTATCGATATCAAGCAATAAATACGATTTCTTGATATCCAATCCCTCGCCCTTCTCGCGCAAGATACGGACCAGCGCGAGCGCGCGGGATTCAACGCCCACCGTGACAAATCCGGCGGCGTAGAGCATCTGGGTCACTTCGTCCACAAGCGCCTTATCGACGAACGCCGCGGAGATCTCCGATCGCAGGCTCACTTCATCGCGCCCCAATATCTGCCAGCCGAAATAGGCGTTAGCGATGTCCACCGGAGAGACCATTTGAACGTTCAGGTCGATCGCCTTATCAAGATCATTGCCCTCCATAATGGGCAGCGTGAAGACCTGGCTGTAGATGCTCACCGAGCTCAAAGAAACCACGACGTTGATCTTCTTCTTTCCTTTCGCGCTCCGCACCTTCGACTTGAGCTCGCGAAGCGCGGCGGCGAAGGCCGGGGCGTCCTTTATCTTTCCTTTTTCCATGATCCCCGGCGCGAGACGAAGCGCTTCCATCTGCCACGCCTTCCTGTCGAAATATACCAGACGCAAAACCTGGTCGCTTATTTCAAAACCGGCAGCGGTCGTGCTGATCTTCAGGAAAGAAAGGATCTTTTGAAAATATGTTTTGATCAGGTTCATAGTGGCTATTGGATCTCGGTCCATGAGATGATATTGACCTGTCCCGTGAATGCGTCCTCCGAAACTATCACCTGGATCTTTTTCGTATGCGACGAGACGACCGCCGTCGAAAGTATGGTGGCCTGGTTTGCGGAAGAGGGATTGGTGACGACGACCGCCGCCGTCGAACTGCCCGAAGAAACGGTATATCCCGTGCTGGAAAAGGCGGCGTTCCGGTCAAGCTTCAGGAGGGCATCCTCCGCACCTGCCGTCGCAACAGACTCGGCGGTGAATGACGCGGAAATTCCATAGCTCGTGTCCGAGGATGACATGGCAAAGAACGCTATCAAAAGGCCGACAACGGCGATGATGCCTCCGATAAAAAATACAAATGCCAAAAATACCTGACCTCTTTGGGAAGATTTGCGTTCCACCATATTATTATACCTTTTTTGACGGCGGAGAGACCAGCGACGCCAAGTTGTTGTTTTTATTTACAGATCACGTAGTAGAAAAACGGCAATGAGGTGTTGGCTGCATTGTAGACATAGAATCCACTCGTTGTTATGGAATAAGGATAGTAGTAAGATTCGCCACCGCCACCTCCGCCGCCATCAGGCGTAAGGCTGATATTGTAGACAGAAGTGGTGCAAGTATACGGCATAGCCACATAAACATCGCCATTGCTACCGATGCTGGAAGTAAGACCCCACTCCAGAATCAACCCTCCGGGCAACGTGTAATAGCCACTTGAGCCGATGGACTGCTGCGATGTTAAAGATGCCGCAGTGACTGCGGAGCTTGTGTTGGTGCCCGCGATCACCTGGGCGCCAGTCGCAAAGCCCGGGAATGCCGTCACCTGCGTGGTGCCATTAGGGAAAATAAAACCGCCGGAGGAAGAGCGAATCGTGCCGGAAACGTCGAGCGGATACGCGGGCGACGACGCGCCGATGCCGAGATTGCTGCCGCTCGTATAGATGAGGCCGTTGATCGGTGTCCACGGCATCGCGGCGGTCCCCAGCGGTTCGTTGATACCCGATGCGTACACGCCCGTGTCGAATGTGGCGGCGGAAACATGAACCACCGACGTCTGGAATAATTGACTGAACGATTGCGCGAGGTTCGTCAACCCGGCCGTGTTCTGCATGGTGAATGAAACGTTCACCGTATCGTGCCCCGGAGGATTCGACTGGCGCGTGAAGGAGATATTGGAGACGGTGACCCTTTTCGAGGTAAGCGCCGTGAGCGGCGAACTCGTGGATTGTTGAAGGTACACCGTTCCGCTCGCAAGCGTGATGTACGTCGGGTCCGCCGAGGAGCTTGCCATGAAAAGCTGGAGGGTTGTCGTAGGAGTGGATGTGGGAATATTGACGACGCTTGCCGTCTCCACGAAATACTGGATCTTTTGCAACAGCGCCTGGCTTTCTTCGTTGACCGCCGAAGTCGATGACTGTTGCGTTCCCACGTTCGTGATCGTCACAAAAATGCCGGCGAAGGCAACGACGATAAGCGTAAAGATGCCTATCGAAAGAAGCATTTCGATGAGAGTAAAACCGCCCCGCTTGGAAAGTGATGTTGGTCGGCTCATATCGTCTTTCTATTATAGCACACGCGATGCGCCCGAGATTACGGACTCCAGTTCACCATGATGGCGCTCACGCCCGGACTGAGCGTCTTGGCAACGTTCGTTGTCAGGATGACGCGGTAGCGGAAGTATCGTCCGATGAGCGAAGCATAGTTACCTAGTGTGACAGGCACATCTGCGACGCTGGCATAAGTGGTCGCTGATGTCCCATCGGGGCCTACAAAGTACCACGGACCGCTCGGGCTGCTGCTTACCGCGATCTGGAAACTGACTGATGTGCCCGTTGGCGCATTCCCCTTCCACGTGATCGAATTCAACTGAGCGCCGCTCGCAACGCCGGTATCGAACGTCTGTGAATCAAGTGTTCCCGTGACACCCGCATTCGGCGGCGGATAGATAAGCTTCCCGTCGAAGGCGATGCCTTCAGGTCCATTGCCGACGCCGGTATAGGTGGTCGTCGCGCCCGCAGGAGTGATCTTGGTAATAGTGCTGCCACTGTAGCTTACCGTCCACATGTTCGTGCCATCGAAGGCGATGCCGTAAGGCTGTACTCCGGTGCCAACATAGGTGGCCATCGTGCCGGTAGGGCTGACCCTGGTGACACTGCCGCCGACGAGATTCCCCGTCCACATGTTCGTGCCGTCGAAGGCGATGGAAGAAGGTCCAGCGCCGGTGCCGGTATAGGTGGTCATCCCGCCCGTAGGGGTGACCTTGGTAACGCTATTGCCACTGCCGAGCCCATAGTTTGCCGTCCACATGTTGGTGCCATCGAAGGCGATGCCTTCAGGGGAAGAGCCCGTGCCAGTGTAAGTGGTCATCCCACCCGCAGGGGTGATCTTCGTGACGCTATTTCCGCCATAGTTTGCCGTCCACATGTTGGTGCCGTCGAAAGCGATGCCGGAGGGATCGGTGCCGGTGCCGGTGTAGGTTGTTGTCGCGCCCGAAGGAGAAATCTTTGTGACACTGGCGTTGCCATAGTTCGCCGTCCACATATTGGTGCCATCGAAGGCGATGGCAACAGGTTCAGCACCGGATGCGAGCGCGTAAGTGGTCACTGCACCCGCAGGGGTGACCTTGGTGACGCTATTGCTGGTAATATTCGCCGTCCACATGTTCGTGCCGTCGGAGGCGATGCCTTCAGGCCCGGCGCCCGTGCCGGTATAGGTCGTTGTCGCGCCCGATAAAGTGACTTCGGTTACGCTGGCGCCGCCTATGTCCGCTACCCACATATTGCCGGTTGACGTAGCAAGCGTTGTGAATGTTCCATCCGATGAATAGGTAGTGCCGATAGCATTCGTTGCGTAGGCGTCGAAGTAGATGAGTGTGCCTTTTGGCAATCCCGTGACGGGAACCGTGAACACGCCCGTGCTCGTGGCGCTTCCAAGGGTCGCGTTGCCGCGCGGTGACGGCGAGATTCCCCAGGTCACCCCTTCCGCAGTGATGGTCGAGCTTCCATTCGAGGTGATGTTCCCTCCAAGGGTTGCGGTCGTGGCATTGATCGATGCCGATGTGGGAGTGGTGACAGTGGGAACCGTAGCGGACGTCGTGAATGTTCCATCGGACGAATAAGCGGTACCGACACCGTTTGTCGCGTAGGCGTCGAAGTAGATCAGTGTGCCGACAGGAAGACCCGTGACCGGGACCGTGAACACACCCGTGCTCGTGGCGCTTCCAAGGGTTGCATTGCCTCTCGGCGATGGGGATGTTCCCCACGTCACACCCTCTGCAGTGATGGTCGAGCTTCCGTTTGAAGTGATGTTCCCTCCGAGCGTCGCGGTCGTGGCGCTGATCGATGCCGATGTAGGAGTGGTGACGGTGGGAATGGTCACTGAAGAAGTAAATGGCGGATAGAGAAGTTTCCCGTCGAATGCGATGGCTTCAGGAGAAGAACCGGTTCCGGTGTAGGTCGTCATCACGCCGGCAGGGGTGATCTTCGTGACACTATTACCGGCGTTATTCGCCGTCCACATGTTGGTGCCGTCAAAGGCGATGCCCCAGGGTTGACTACCGGTTCCAGTGTATGTGGTCGTCACACCGGCAGGGGTGATCTTTGTAACACTGTTGCCAAGATTGTTTGCCGTCCACATGTTGGTGCCGTCAAAGGCGATGCCAGAAGGTTCACTGCCAGTGCCGGAATATGTGGTCATGACGCCAGAGGGGGTGATCTTCGTGACGCTATTTCCAGTTGAATTCGCCGTCCACATGTTGGTGCCGTCGAAGGCGATAGCTTCAGGATCGCCGCCAGTTCCGGAGTAGGTGGTCGTCGCGCCGGCAGGGGTGATCTTCGTAACACTGTTGGCGTCTTCATTCACCGTCCACATGTTCGTGCCATCGAAGGCGATGCCCATAGGATTGAGTGAGAGTCCCGTGATATACGTAGTCGTCGCACCCGAGGGGGTAATCTTTACAACACCGCTAGCACCAGTTCCATTGCCGCCGAACGTCGTCCACATGTTCGTGCCGTCGAAGGCGATGGGATCAGGCTCAGAGCTCGATGCCAGGGCATACGTCGTCACTGCACCCGAGGGGGTAATCTTCGTCACACTACCGCTCGAATAATTCGCCGTCCACATGTTGGTGCCGTCAAAGGCGATACCGGTAGGTTCACTGCCGGTGCCGGAATATGTGGTCGTCGCGCCCGAGGGGGTCATTCTTGTAACACTCGCGCCACCCCAATTCGTCACCCACATGTTGCCGGTCGTCGTGAATGTTCCGTCCGAAGAATACGTGGTACCAATGCCGTTCGTTGCATAAGCGTCGAAGTAGATCAGTGTGCCGACAGGAAGTCCCGTGACCGGAACCGTGAACACGCCCGTGCTCGTGGCGCTTCCAAGGGTCGCGTTGCCTCTCGGCGATGGGGATGTTCCCCACGTCACCCCTTCCGCGGTGATGGTCGAGCTTCCATTTGAAGTGATGTTCCCTCCGAGGATCGCGGTGCTCGTGGTGATTGATGCCGATGTAGGAGTGGTGACAACAGGAGCGGTCTTTGGAGTAAATGGCGGGTAAAGAAGCTTCCCGTCGAAGGCAATGCCAGAAGGACCTGAACTGGCTGGAAGTGCGTAGGTGGTTGTGGCTCCTGATGGGGCGATCTTTGTGACGGCGTTGGTGCTTTGGTTTGCCGTCCACATGTTGGTGCCGTCGAAAGCGATACCAGCGGGGTAAGCGCCGGATGCGAGCGCGTAAGTCGTCGTCACGCCCGCGGGGGTAATCTCCGTGACGGTGCCGGTGTATTGGTTTGCCGTCCACATGTTGGTGCCGTCGAAGGCGATACCGGCGGGCTCTGAATTGGTTGCGAGCGCATAGGTGGTCATCACGCCGGCGGGAGTGATCTTCGTGACGCTGTTGCCGCCATAATTCGCCGTCCACATGTTGGTGCCGTCGAAGGCAATGGCATCAGGGCTAGCGCCTGTGCCGGTGTAGGTGGTCGTCGCCCCGGCAGGAGTGATCTTCGTAACACTGTTGGTGCTATGGTTCGCCGTCCACATGTTGGTGCCGTCGAAGGCAATGGCAAAAGGATAGGCGCCGGATGAGAGCGCGTAGGCGGTCGTGATGCCCGATGGAGTTACCTTCGTAACGGTGTTGTCGCCATCGTTCGCCGTCCACATGTTGGTACCGTCGAATGCGATGCCGTAAGGATGAGCAGTGGATGCAAGTGAATAGGTGGTTGTGACACCCGATGGGGCGATTTCCGTGACGGTGTTGGTGAGCTCGTTCGCTGCCCACATATTAGTGCCGTCGAAGGCGATGGATTGAGGGCGAGCGCCGGATGCGAGCGCGTAAGTCGTCGTCACACCCGATGGGGCGACCTCCGTGACGCTGTTCCCTCCTTCGTTCGCCGTCCACATGTTGCCGGTCGTCGTGAATGTCCCATCCGATGAATAGGTAGTGCCGGTAGCGTTCGTTGCGTAGGCGTCGAAGTAAATAAGGGTGCTGGGGGGGAGCCCGGTGACAGGAATAGTGAAGACACCCGTGCTCGTAGCACTTCCGACGGTTATATTCCCTCTTGGAGATGGGGATGTCCCCCATGTTATGCCTTCCGCAGTGAGCGGGAGACCGCCATTCGAAGTGATGTTCCCTCCGAGGGTCGCGCTGTTGGGGGTAATAGACGTCGCCGTCGGGCTCGTAACGCTGGGAGTTGTTATTGAAGGCGGATAAAGAACTTTTCCGTCATAGGCAATGGCATAAGGCTCGGGAACGCTTGCAAGAGAATAAGTGGTCGTCGCGCCCGAAGGGCTGATCTCCGTGATATCCCTAATGCCACTGTTGACTATCCACATGTTGGTGCCGTCGAAGGCGATGCCTTGGGGTTCCGCCCCGCTGCCCGATGTGAGGTAAGTCGTCATCGCCCCGGCAGGAGTGATCTTGGTGACGCTCTCGACACTTGCACCGGCGTTTACCGTCCACATATTGGTGCCGTCAAAGGCGATGCCGGTTGGCGCAGAATCGGTACCGGTATAGGTCGTCATTACGCCCGCGGGAGTGATCTTGGTGACGCTGTTAGCGAGATTACCATTATTTGCAACCCACATGTTGGTACCGTCGAAGGCGATGGCAGTGGGTTCGGAACCGGTACCGGTATAGGTCGTCATTACGCCCGCGGGAGTGATCTTCGTAACGCTGTTGCCGCCATAGTTCGCCGTCCACATATTCGTGCCGTCATAGGCGATGCCATCAGGCTCCGAGCCGGTGCCGGTATACGTCGTCATTACGCCCGCGGGGGTGATTTTCGTAACACTGTTAGCAGTTTCATTCGCCGTCCACATGTTCGTGCCGTCGAAGGCGATGGCCTCAGGATAAGCACCTGTGCCGGAATACGTGGTCATCACACCTGCGGGGGTGACTTTGGTGACGCTGCTACTCGCGGCATTTGCAATCCACATATTCGTGCCGTCATAGGCGACGGCGGCGGGTTGCACGCCCGTTCCGGTATAGGTCGTCACCACATCCGTAGGGGTAATCTTAGTGACATTCAGAGTGCTAAAGCCCGACACCCACATGTTGCCGGCTTGTGTCCCGGTCGTCGTGAACGTTCCGTCCGAGGTATAGGCGGTACCATAACTATTCGTGGCATAGGCATCGAAGTAAATGAGGGTGCCCGCGGGAAGCCCGGTGACCGGAACCGTGAACACGCCCGTGCTCGTAGCACTTGCTGGTGTCATGTTGCCGCGCGGTGATGCAGAGAAACCCCACGTCACGCCTTCCGCAGTGATCGTCGAACTCCCCACCGCGGTGATGTTACCTCCGAGCGTTGCGGTCGTGTTGGTGATCGATGCCGATGTTGGAGTGGTGACGGTAGGAAGAGTGCCTGCGGCCGCGAGTGTCGGCGTCCACGTTCCGCTTGAAGTAAATGTCCAAATATCGTTTCCACCGGAAGTCGTGTGGCATGAGCTTCCGCATGAAGCAGCGGTCGTCGGATTTGTTATGTTACCGATGGTCGCAGAGATGATGACGATGCCAGAACCGCCAGAACCGCCGGGGCCGCTGCTGTACTCGCCTCCTCCTCCTCCACCACCACTGTTCGCGGTTCCAGAAGTACCAGCCCCACCGCTAACACAAGTACCGGTTCCACCTCCCCCCAGACCCCCTGCGGCAGTAACCGAACAAGAACCGCTGTAGCCTCCCCCTCCTCCGCCGCCCGCATAATAGACGGATGTTCCGCTAATAGAAGACAGCAAACCGTTTCCTCCGGTTCCTGGGCCGGTGCTTTGTCCAGCCTGGCCCACGGCGCCCGCGCCGCCGCCTCCTCCGGACATCCAGCTGGAAGCATACGATGCACCGCCAGTGTTACCCTGACCCGAAGTGCCTGCTCCCCCAGCGCCTGGATATGCGCCTCCGCCTCCGCCCGATCCGCCGGCAGATCCGGCAACGGCATCATAATGACCGCCACCGCCACCGCCGACCGCCGTCAGTGTACCGAAGATAGAATTCAAGCCGTTCGAACCGGTTATCTGATTACCGCCACCCGCACCGCCAGTCCCTACGGTGACGGTATATGCTTGAGCGGTTACAGTATATGTCGAAGAAGCAAGAAGTCCGCCTGCTCCACCACCGCCACCCATAGAACCACCTCCGCCACCACCGCCAGCAACGACTAAAACATTAACCGTTGAGGTAGGAGCCGCGGGAGGCGTGGCGGTCGTGAATGTTCCATCCGATGAATATGTGGTGCCGCCGCTGTTCGTGGCGTAAGCATCAAAGTAGATAAGAGTGCTGGGGGGAAGCCCGGTGACGGGAATTGTGAAGACACCAGTGCTTGTGGCGCTGCCCACCGTTGCGTTGCCGCGAGGCGACGCAGAGGTTCCCCACGTGATGCCTTCGGCGGTGATGGTAGAACTTCCGATCGATGTGATATTTCCTCCGAGCGTCGCAGTGCTCGTGCCAACGGATGCTGACGTCGGGGTGGTGACGGTAGGAGGAGTGCCTGGGGTCTTGTAAAGAAGCCCGCCGTCATAGGCGATGCCCCAGTCGGCAGCTCCAGGGTAGATGGTCATTCCGCCGGTAGGAGTGATCTTCGTAACGCCCCCAGTACCAATACTCGTCGTCCACATGTTGGTGCCGTCGAAGGCGATGCCAACGGGCGAAGTAGCGGTGCCAGTGTAGGTGGTAATGCCACCCGTAGGCGTAATTTTTGAGACGCTGCTGCTGGCTTCATTCGCCGTCCACATGTTCATGCCGTCGAAAGCGATGGCATAAGGGCTGGCACCGGTGCCGGTATAAGTGGTCATCACGCCCGCAGGAGTGATCTTCGTAACGCTAGTGCCACCGATATTCGCCGTCCACATGTTCGTGCCGTCGAAAGCGATGCCAAACGGATTAGCACCGGTTCCGGTGTAGGTGGTCATGACGCCCGCAGGAGTGACTTTCGTAACACTGCTGCTGGAATAATTCGCCGTCCACATGTTGGTGCCGTCGAAGGCGATGCCGTAAGGGCCGGAACCAGTGCCGATGTAGGTCGTCATCACGCCCGCGGGGGTGATCTTCGTGACGCTATTACCGCCATAGTTCGCCGTCCACACATTGGTGCCATCAAAGGCAATGCCAAGAGGACTGGCGCCAGTGCCGGTATACGTCGTCATTCCGCCCGTTGGAGTAATTTTCGTAACACTGTTGCCGGCAGCATAATTTGCCGTCCACATGTTCGTGCCGTCGAAGACGATGCCGTAAGGTCCGGAACCAGTGCCAGTGTAGGTGGTGGTCGCTCCCGTAGAAACTATTACCTTGGTGACGCTGGCGCTACCTTCGTTCGCCGTCCACATGTTACTGGTCGGTGCGGTCGTGGTGAATGTCCCATCCGACGAATATGTCGTGCCGGCACTGTTCGTGGCGTAAGCATCAAAGTAGATAAGAGTGCTGGGGGGAAGCCCGGTGACGGGAACCGTGAAGACACCACCGCTCGTGCTGCCCGCAGCCGTTGCGTTGCCGCGCGGCGAGGCAGAGGTTCCCCACGTCACGCCTTCCGCGGTGAGCGTGCCTCCATTTGAAGTGACGTTCCCTCCAAGCGTCGCGGTCGTTGCACCGACAGATGCCGATGTCGGGGTGGTGACAACAGGAACAGTAACGGTCGTCGTGAATGTTCCGTCCGAGGTATAGGTGGTGCCATAACTGTTTGTCGCGTAAGCATCAAAATAGATGAGCGTGCCCGCGGGAAGCCCCGTAATCGGGACGGTGAACACGCCGGTGCTCGTGCTACCGGAGACGGTCGCGTTGCCGCGTGGTGATGCAGAGAGCCCCCAGGTCACACCTTCTGCTGTGATGGTAGAACTTCCCACCGAAGTGACGTTTCCTCCAAGGGTCGCAGTCGTAGCGGTAACGGATGCCGATGTTGGCGTCGTGACGGTAGGAGGATTGCCACCAGTGAAAGGCGGATAAAGAAGTTTTCCGTCATAGGCGATTCCGTAAGGACTGCCGGTGCCGGTGTAGGTCGTGACAGCACCGGAAGGGGTAATTTTGGTAACGCTATTGCCACTAATATTTGCCGTCCACATGTTGGTGCCGTCGAAGGCGATGCTAATAGGGCTGGCACCAGTTCCCGTATAGGTCGTCATTCCGCCCGAGGGAGTGATCTTGGTGACGCTATTACTACCAAAGTTTGCCGTCCACATGTTCGTGCCGTCAAAGGCGATGCCGTAAGGATATGAGCCGGTGCCAGTATAGGTCGTCATTCCGCCCGAGGGAGTGATCTTGGTGACGCTATTGGCGCCTT
>CAYQFA010000003.1:0-37574 GCA_964416665.1 uncultured Candidatus Saccharibacteria bacterium | reverse complement strand
ATCATGCTTGCTCTTTTTTTACCGGTAGGGATATTGATCGGGGCGGGGTTGCTTGTCCTTGCGGCCGTTTCTATCCACTCATTCATCTTGCAGATAGTGTGGGTGGTGATCGGCGCGGGTCTCGTGCTGATATTCCTTCGCGTTGACGCCCGTTCGATCTTCAACTCGCGATGGGTGGTGTGGGGGCTCTATGGGCTGGCGCTGTTCCTCCTGTTGATCGCACTTCTTGCGTCGCCGCTTGTGCGCAACACGCATAGCTGGATCGTGCTCGGGTCGTTCACGCTCCAGCCGGTGGAGATCATGAAGGTCGCGCTTATCTTGTTGTACGCGAATTACTTCAGCCGTCGCCACATGGCGATCGCACGCTGGAAGACCATCATCACATCCTTCCTCTTTTTTATCGTTCCGGCCGCGATATCCGTAAAACTTCCCGACCTTGGCTCCGCTGTGATCTTTTTCGGTATCTGGTTCGGATTCCTTCTCTTGCTTGGCCTTCCGCTCCGGCGGACGCTCGTGGCGTTATTGGTGCTGCTTCTGGCGGCCGGATTCATATGGACCTACGTCCTTAAGGGCTATCATCGCGCGCGCATCGTCGGATTCCTTTTCCCGCAAGAGAATGCGCTGGGGATCAATTACAGCGTGACGCAATCGAAGATCGCCATCGGCAACGGTGGGTTGCTTGGCAGGGGCTATGGGCAGGGAACGCAGACCCAGCTTGGATTTTTGTCGGAACCCACCGAGGACTTCATTTTTGCAGCCATGATCGAGGAGTGGGGATTGCTCGGCGGTTTCGTGGTGTGTGCCGCGTTCATTTTTCTCATTTTCCAGATCTTGCGCATCGGCATGCTTGCCGACGAGAACTTCGAAAAATTCATTTGCCTTGGAACGGCAATGATGTTTGCGGTACAATTCATCCTCAATACCGGCTCGGCAACGGGCCTTACGCCGGTCGTCGGTGTGACATTCCCTTTTTTGAGCTACGGCGGATCGAGCATACTCGCGAACAGTTTCATGCTCGCCATAATCAATTCGATCAGAAAACAATCATAGTATTTCACCGATGCCACCATCAATAAAATCTTCCATCGTCGTCACCGTGATCGTTGTTCTGGCATGTCTCGTTGCGGGCCTGTTTTTTTATGAGCTGAAACCGGTGAATGCCAACGACAGTGCCTTGACGGTCTTTGAGATAAAGCAGGGCGATGGGTTCAGGGCGGTGGCGGACCATCTCTATGGTGACGGCCTTGTCCGGTCGCCAAAAGCATTCGATCTCTTTGCACTTGCCACCGGTCGTGCGCTTGCTTTGAAGCCCGGATTGTACCGTCTTGACGCGGCAATGAGCACCTCTCAAATTTTGGATGTCCTCTCCGGAGGAGGGGCAGGGAAGGCGACGGTCACCATTCCCGAAGGGTCGAATATTTATGCCATCGATGCCATTTTGAGCGCCGCCCTTATCATCCACCCCGGCGATCTGATCGCTTTTCACCAGGATGGTCAGCTTGAGGGGAAGCTTTTTCCGGACACATACCAATTTTATACCAACGCGGACGTGAGCGACGTGGTTCAGGAATTCATCGACGACTTCAATATCAAAGCATTGCCGCTTTTGAATGCCGATCCCAAAAACTCGCAGCGGGACCTTATTTTGGCCTCGATTTTGGAAAAGGAGGTCCCCGATCCGGGCGACCAGCAGGTGGTTGCCGGCATACTTCTCAAGCGTTTGGCAGCCGGAATGCCCCTGGACGTCGATGCTACGGTCTGTTACGCAAAACTGCTTGAAAATCCGAGCCCAACCTCGTCCTGTTCCTCCCTTTCCGCCCTTGACTTCAAGATCGACTCACCCTATAATACTTATCTATACAGGGGATTGCCCCCTGGCCCGATCGGAAATCCTGGAGTTTCAGCGATCACAGCAGCTATCGATCCAGTGAGCTCCCCCTATTGGTATTACCTGAGTGATCCCAAGACAGGGAAAACAATATTCGCCAAGACCCTTGACGAACAAGACCAAAATAGAGTTAAATACTTAGAAAGCAACTGAGTAACGGTACCCCTCGGAAACGAATGGGGAAGCGCCGTTTTTTGCGCGTTGGGCTCTTGACTTTTTTCCAAAGGCCGACTACTACTATGAAATTTTATTTTAAAGACCCATTCATAGAATGACCGCGACGACGAGTTCGCGGATTTCGTTTTTTTTACTCCTCTAAAAACTTTTAAAAAACTATGGCAAAATTTTCTTCAACCAAATCGTTCGCAAAATCAAAGCCGCTGATCTCGCCTTTCAATCTTAACGAGGCACAGCTTAAATCGTATCAGTGGTTCCTCCAAAAGGGATTAAACGAACTCCTTGAAGAAATCTCCCCGATTCGGGACCACACCGGAAAAGAATTCGAACTCTATTTTTCAGACTATCGCTTCGACGAACCGAAATATGATGAGACAACCGCCCGCTACAAAGAAGCAACTTACGAGGCGCCGCTTCGTTGCACGTTACGGTTGCTGAATAACCGCACCGGAAAGGAGCTGAAGCAGGAAGTGTACTTCGGTGACTTCCCGATCATGACCGAGCACGGTACGTTCATCGTGAACGGCGTAGAGCGCGTGGTGGTCGCACAACTCGTGCGTTCGCCGGGTGTGTATTTCACGTCGGTGCCGTATCGCGGTCGCCAGCTTTTTGGTGCGAAGATCATCCCGAACCGTGGCGCCTGGTTGGAGTTCGAGACGGATATCGACGGCATGATCAGCGTGAAGATCGACCGCCACCGCAAGGTGCCCGTCACCGACCTGCTTCGCATTTTCGGCATGGACACCGAGAAGATCAAAGAGACATTCGCCGCCGCCGATAACGGCCTCATTAAATATATCGATGCCACATTCAAGAAGGACGTGGCCAAAGATGCCGACGAATCCTACGTCGAAATATATCGCCGCTTGCGCCCGGGCGATCCGGCCAGCGCCGAGACGGCGAAGAACCTGATCGCGGCGATGTTCGAACGGGCTGACCGCTACGACCTTTCCGAGGTCGGCCGTTACAAGATGAACCAGCGTCTCGAACTTTCCAAGAAGCGTGTCACGAAGCTTTTGGAGGCGGAAGACCTTATTGCCATCATTAAGGAGATCATCAAACTCAACAACGATCCGGACGCTGAGCCAGATGATATTGACCACTTGGGTAATCGCCGTTTGAAGGCGGTGGGCGAGCTCTTGCAGGGCCGCTTGCGCATCGGTCTCGCGCGCCTGCGCCGTATCATCCAGGACAGGATGTCCACGGAAGACAAGGACAACCTGATGCCGGCACAGCTTGTGAACTTCCGCCCGATCGCGGCGGTCATCAAAGAATTTTTCGCATCATCCCAGCTTTCGCAGTTCATGGATCAGGTGAACCCGCTTGCGGAGCTTGAGCACAAGCGCCGTATTTCCGCGCTCGGTCCCGGAGGCCTTACGCGCGAACGTGCGAGCTTCGAGGTGCGCGACGTGCACCGTTCACACTATGGCCGCATCTGTCCGATTCAAACGCCGGAAGGTTCGAACATCGGTCTTATCAACTATCTTGCAAGTTATACCCGCATCAACGACTTCGGGTTCTTGGAGGCGCCATATGCCAAAGTTACGAATGGGGTGGTCACCGACGAGATCGTCTGGTTCGATGCTTCCGAAGAGGAAAAATTCAAGATCACTCATGCCGGCAGTTTGAAAGATGAGAAGAGGCACCTGATCGGCCCCACGCTCGAAGCGCGCATCAAGGGCGAGCCGGGAACGGTGACGCCGGAGGAGGTTGACTATATCGATGTTGCACCGCACGAGTTCATCTCCGTCGCCACGTCGCTCATCCCGTTCTTGCAGCATGATGACGCCAACCGCGCCCTCATGGGTTCGAACATGCAACGCCAGGCCGTGGTCTCGGTCCGTCCGGATGCGCCGTATGTTTCGACCGGACAGGAAGAGAAAGTAGCGCTTGATTCCGGCTATGTCGTGGTCGGTGAAGGCGAGGGTGAAGTGCTTGAAGCCGATGGCAGCCATCTTAAAGTGAAGTACGCCAAGGCGACGAAGACCTATGCCCTCGAGAAGTTCAAGCGTTCCAACCAGTTCACGTGCATTTCGCAGAAGCCGCTCGTCGTGAAGGGGGACATGGTGAAGAAAGGCCAGATCCTCGTTGATGGTCCGTCCATCGAAAATGGTATTTTGGCGCTTGGCCAAAATCTGCTCGTTTCGTTCGTCTCATGGGAAGGCGCGAACTTCGAGGACGCCATCATCCTTTCCGAGCGCGTCGTTCAGCAGGATCGCTTCACTTCTATCCACATTGACGAATATTCTGCCGATGTCCGCGATACCAAGCTTGGACCGGAAGTTACCACCTACGACATTCCGAACGTTTCCGAAGACAAACTGAAGAACCTCGACGAAGAGGGAATCGTCCGCATTGGCGCCGAAGTAAAAGCCGGCGACATTTTGGTCGGGAAGATCTCTCCAAAAGGAGAGTCGGAGCTCACTTCGGAAGAGCGTCTGCTTCGCGCTATTTTCGGCGACAAGGCTCGCGATGTTAAGGACACCTCACTCACACTTCCGCACGGCAAGATCGGCCGCGTGGTGAACGTGAAGATATTCGACCGCGAGCGCGGCGATAAATTGGAACCGGGCATCATCCGTCGCATCCAGGTGGAGATTGCGGAATTGCGCAAAGTGCAGGCAGGCGACAAGCTCGCCGGTCGTCACGGTAACAAAGGCGTCATCTCGCAGGTTCGTGCCGTGGAAGATATGCCGTATTTGGAGGATGGAACGCCGGTGGATATCATCTTGAATCCGTTGGGCGTCATTTCCCGTATGAACCTCGGACAAATTTTGGAGACGCACCTTGGCTGGGCGGCATCAAAGCTCGGTTATCGTGCCATCACGCCGGGACTCGATTCGGCGACCGAGGAGGAGATTCGCGCTGAATTGAGGAAGGCCGGTCTCCCGGAGGACGGCAAGATCAAGCTTTACGATGGTCGCACGGGCGAGGCGTTCCAGAATCGCGTCATGGTGGGGCAGATCTACATGCTCAAACTCAATCACTTGGTGGAAGACAAGGCGCACATGCGTTCGATCGGTCCTTACTCGCTCATCACCCAGCAGCCGCTTGGTGGAAAGGCGCAGTTCGGCGGACAGCGCTTCGGTGAAATGGAAGTCTGGGCACTTGAGGGCTATGGCGCACGCCATACGCTTCAGGAAATGCTTACGATCAAATCGGACGATGTCGTCGGCCGCGCAGCCGCATACGAATCGATCATCCGCGGCGAGACGATCAAGGAGCCGAATGTTCCCGCGTCGTTCAATGTGCTCGTCAACGAATTGAAATCGCTCGGTTTCAACATCCAGCCGCTTTATGAGAATGAGAACGACCGCAAGGACAACTTCTCGGCACTTCGCATTACGGTTGCGTCACCGGAAGATATTTTGCGCTGGTCTCACGGTGAGGTCATCAAGCCGGAGACGATCAACTATCGCACCCAGCGTCCGGAAAAGGATGGCTTGTTCAGTGAGCGCATCTTCGGCCCGACCAAGGATTATGAGTGCTACTGCGGTAAGTACCGCCGTATCCGCTATAAGGGCGTGGTGTGCGACAAGTGCGGCGTCGAAGTGACGCGCGCCGCGGTCCGCCGCGAGCGCATCGGTCATATCGCGCTGGCCGCGCCGGTCTCTCATATCTGGTTCCTTAAGAGCATCCCGTCGCGCCTCTCGTTGGCGCTCGACGTCTCATCGCAAAAATTAGAGCGTGTTATCTACTACTCTGCGTATATCATCACGGATATCAAAGAGGAGAACCGCAAGGCTGCGCTCGAAGATCTGGATCGCGAGTTGAAGGGCAAATTAAAGACCGTCGGCAACAAGGACAAGACCGTGAAGGGCGAGATCCTTGAGGCTGCGGATACTACCAAAGACTATCTCGAGGAGATGCGTGTCGGGCAGATTCTTTCCGAGAACGAGTACTTCACGCTTTCGCGCAAGTTCGGCAACATCTTCAAGGCATCAAGCGGCGCCGAGGCGGTGCAGGAGATCTTGCAGAAACTTGATATGAAGAAAGAGGTCGTTTTGATGGAGGCGGCGCTTGCCGATGCGAAAGACCCGTTGGCACAGAGCAAGTTGCTCCGCCGCCTCAAGATGTTCAAAGCGATGGTGCGCAACGGCGGTCGTCCGGAATGGATGATCACCACGATCTTGCCGGTGCTTCCGCCGGACCTTCGTCCGATGGTGGCGCTCGATGGGGGACGCTATGCGACTTCCGACTTGAACGACCTTTATCGCCGCGTCATCAATCGCAACAACCGCTTGAAGAAGCTTCTTGAGATCAAGGCGCCGGACGTCATCGTTCGCAACGAGAAACGCATGCTTCAGGAAGCCGTTGATGCCCTCATCGACAACTCGGCGCGCTTCGGCACTCAGCAGCTTTCCGCCCAGCGCCGCCCGCTTCGTTCGCTTGCCGACATGCTTAAGGGCAAGCAGGGCCGCTTCCGCCAAAACCTTCTCGGTAAGCGCGTGGACTATTCCGGCCGCTCCGTGATCGTCGTCGGTCCGAAGCTCAAACTTGACCAGATGGGCATTCCGAAGCGCATGGGATTGGAATTATTCCGCCCGTTCGTGATCAGCGAGATCATCAAGCAGGGCTTGGCGCACAACATTCGCAGCGCGTCGCGCTTTATGGAAGAGCACACGTCTGAGGTGCTCGCCATCCTTGAAGAGATCATCAAGGACAAGCACGTGCTCTTGAACCGCGCTCCTACGCTCCACCGCCTTTCCGTCCAGGCGTTCCGTCCGATGCTCGTTGAGGGCCTCGCGATGAAGCTCCCGCCGCTCGTCTGCCCGGCATTCAATGCCGACTTCGACGGTGACCAAATGGCCGTCCACTTGCCGCTCTCGGACATTGCGCAGCAGGAAGCGAAAGAGATCATGTCCGCTGGCCGCAACTTGCTCAAGCCGGCAACGGGCGATCTTATCACCGCTCCGATCAACGATGTTGTTCTTGGTTGCTACTACATCACCCGCGCCGTAAAGGCAGAAGGTCCGATCCATAGCTATGTTGATTTCGACGAAGTAGCGCTCGCGTATCACTTCGGGAACATCACATTCCACACGCCGATCAAGCTTGGCGCGCTCGAAACCACCTACGGCCGCCTCGTATTCAACAAGGCGCTTGATGGCAAGTGCGATTACGTGAATGACGTGATGACGAAGAAGAAGCTGAGCCGTCTCCTTGCGAAGATATTCGAAGTGCACGGTATGGACGTCACGCGCGATACTATCGATCGTATCAAGACGCTCGGTTTCGAAATGGCGACCATCTCCGGCATCACATGGGCCATGGCTGACCTCGTTATTCCTCCGGAAAAGCCCGGCATCATCAAGAAATCCACCGAGGAGGTCAACCTCATCCACAGCCAGTATGCGGAAGGTTTGCTCACCCCGGTCGAGCGCCGCAGCCGCATCATCAGCGTCTGGGAAAAGACCCGCGGCGATATCGCAAAGTTGGTTTCCGTCATTTTGCCTACCGACAACTCGATTTACCAGATCGTCGATTCCGGCTCCCGCGGTTCGTGGTCACAACCGATCCAGATGATGGGTATGAAAGGATTGGTGCAAAACCCGAAAGGCGAGACCATCGAACTTCCGATCAAGTCGTCTTTGAAAGAAGGCTTGTCCGTTCTCGAATACTTCATCGCGACCCACGGTGCGCGCAAAGGAACCACTGATACCGCTTTGAAGACGGCTCAGGCCGGATACCTTACCCGCCGCTTGGTGGACGTCGCTCAGGACCTCACCATCCGCGAAGAGGACTGCCGCACGAAGGAAGGATTGGAGATCTTGCGCAGCGATGGCAAGGAGTTCAATCACAGCTTTGCTTCCAAGTTGTTCTCGCGCACGGCGTTGGCTGACGTGAAGATCGGTAACAAGATCCTGGTCCATGCGAACGAAGCCATTGACCGCAATACAGCAGAAGAGATCGAGGCCTCGAAGTTGGAATCGGTCGTCGTCCGCTCTCCGATTTCCTGCAAGACGCTCTATGGTATCTGCGCCAAATGCTATGGCTACGACTTGAGCATCAATGAGCCGGTGAAATACGGCACTGCCGTCGGCGTACTCGCCGCGCAGTCCATCGGCGAGCCGGGCACCCAACTTACCATGCGTACGTTCCACGCTGGAGGCGCAGCCGGTGCTGACATCACGCACGGTCTCCCGCGCGTCGAGGAGATCTTCGAGACCCGCGCACCGAAAGGACGCGCCATCCTCGCTCCGTTCGATGGGACCATCGACAAGGTTGAGGATCGCGGCACGCTCAAAGTGGTCCGCTTCATCTCCGAGAACAAGAAGGCGAAGGCCCAGGAGATCAGTGTTCCGCGCGGCACCATGCTTTACGCCCAGGCGGGCCAGAAGGTCCAGCAAGGCGAACAGCTTTCGGAAGGTAACCTGGATATCCATGAACTCTTTGAACACAAAGGCATGGGTGAAGTCGGTCGCTACATTGTGAACGAGGTGCAAAGGATCTACCTCTCCGAGGGTGCTTCGATCAACAACAAACATATCGAAATGATCGTGCGCCAGATGTTCTCGCGCGTGAAGATAACCGAAGCGGGGGATGCGCCTGACTTTGTCATGGGCGAGATCATAGAGAAATCCCGCTTCCTTGAGATCAACAAGCAGTTGAAGAAAGAGGGGAGTAAGCCGGCGAAATCGGAAGAGGTGCTTTTGGGCATCACCCGCATCGCGCTTTCCGCGGAAAGCTTCCTGTCGGCGGCATCATTCCAGGATACCTCGCGTGTTTTGGTAAAGGCAGCCATCGAGGGCAAAGTCGATAAACTCCGCGGCCTTAAGGAAAACGTCATTATCGGCCGCTTGATCCCTGCCGGAAAGCGTGACGTGCCCCCGGAGGCGCTCCTTCACGAGGCGGACGTCGAAGAAGAGGAGGCAGCAGCGGTTGTTAGCGAATAAAAGAGGGTCTTCCCGGCGTCGCCCGCTTCGAGCGGCGCTGGGCTAGACTTTTTCCGCCCCTTCGGGTACAATCCTAAAATTATGACCAACGAAGAAAAGGATAAAAAGGAATACGAGCTCGCGCTGCTTTTGAAGAACGAAACCGATGTGGCGGGCGTCGTTGCCCTTGTCGGACAACATAACGGCGAGGATCTTTCCGAGCCTCGCGCAAAGCGCTTGGGTCTTGCATACGAGATCAAAAAACAGACCGAGGCGGTGTTCGCCAGCTTCACGTTCAAGGCGTATGGCGATGATATAAAGGAGCTCGAGAACGATCTGAACAATCGTCAGGACATCGTTCGTTTCATGATCATCGCGTCGCCTGTGGCTTCTGAACAGTCGGCTTCTCCTATCGTTCCGCACGACAAGCGTCCCATCCGCCCCGCTCGTCCAATGCCTTCTGACGCAAGACCGGCATCACGCCCGTTGAGCAACGAGGCACTCGAAAAGAAAATTGAGGAGATTTTGCAGTAATTACGGCAGTTTTTGGACCCTTTGCTTTTAAGATATTTTTAATGTGCGATGTGGTAATATAATTGTATGGATTTAAACAAAGTAATTCTTGTCGGGCGGGTGACCGCTGACCCCCAGCTTCGAACGACGCCGGGCGGCCAATCGGTGACGACGATCGGGGTGGCAACAAACCGTGTTTGGACGGATAAAAGTGGTGCGAAGCAGGAAGAGACCGAATTTCACAATGTTGTGATCTGGGGTCGGCAGGCGGAGATTGCGGGACAATATTTAACAAAAGGAGCGATGGTGCTCATCGAGGGTCGTTTGCAGACGCGGAGCTGGACCGATAAGCAGGGGCAGCAGCGCAAGACGACGGAGGTCATGTGCGAGCGCATGCAGCTCGGGCCACGCGCGGCGAACAGCGGCGGAGGTGCTCTGGGTGGGGGATTCAGTAAGGGCGCGGGCGGTTCGGTTTCGCCGGCCGGAGCGGGTGGCGTTCCTTCCCTGGATGAGATTCCGACGATCAATTTGGAAGACGAGGAAATTAAGCCGGAGGATATCCCGTTTTAACTTTGCGTCAGCATAAGGCATAGTCATTTGGTTTTTTCGGGTGCGCGTCCCGGCCTTCTGGCCGGGCGCTCCGTCTCGGCGGCCTTCGCCGCCTCCGACAGCCCCTCAAAAACCAAATGACTATGCCTTATGCTGACTTGATTTAAAATGGAATATCCTGTATTATCTGAACCATGGCAAAGAAGGTTAAAACAATCATAAAACTTCAACTTCCGGCGGGTGGGGCAAATCCTGCGCCTCCGGTCGGCACGGCTCTTGGTCCACAGGGCATCAACATCCAGGAATTTTGTAAGCAGTTCAACGATGCTACCAAGGATATGAAAGGGGATGTTGTTCCTGCGCAGATAACGATCTTTGAGGATCGCACGTTTTCTTTTGTGTTGAAAACTTCCCCGGCTTCATCGCTCTTAAAGAAGGCTGCCGGCATCGAGAAGGGTGCTGCTGACTCACTGAAGAATAAAGTCGGGAAGGTTACGAAAGCTGACATTCGCGAGATCGCGAAAAAGAAGCTTGCGGATCTGAACACCGACGATCTTGCTGCGGCGGAAAAGATCATCGCGGGAACGGCACGCAATATGGGGATCACGATCGAAGGATAACAAAAAGCCGCATTCTTTTTTCGCCGAATCGCGAGGACGCTAAAGGCTCAAAAAGAATGCGGCTTTTTTTTGTTGTTCATTAGCGCGCCACCTGAAAGAGAGTTGAATAATCGCCATTTTTCAGCTATCATCAAAACCATCCATGAGCAAGTATTATCCTACCATTGGCCTCGAAGTGCATGCGGAACTCAAAACGCGGACCAAGATGTTTTGCGACTCGCTGAACGATCCTGACGAGAAGCGTCCCAACGTGAACGTCTGCCCGGTGTGCATGGGTCATCCGGGGACGTTGCCCGTGCCGAATCGGAAGGCGATCGAGCACGTCATCAAAGTTGGCCTCGCGCTTGGAGGAACGCCGAACGTCAGTAGTCGCTTCGACCGCAAGAATTATTTCTACCCCGACCTTCCTAAGGCCTATCAGATCTCCCAATCCGGACAGCCGCTCGTGCTTGGCGGAACCCTGCGCGGCGTGAAGATAAATCATATTCATCTCGAGGAGGACGCGGGCAAACTGGTGCATGATGATGCGTCCGGGGGGACGCTCGTCGATTATAACCGCGCGAGCGTGCCGCTTATGGAACTTGTGACCGAGCCGGATATCCATACCGCCGAGGATGCGGTGGCTTTTATGAAAGAGCTGCAGCTCATCCTGCGCTACCTTGGCGTTTCGGATGCCGATCTTGAGCGCGGCCAGATGCGCGCCGATGCCAATATTTCGATTTCGCCGGATCCGGCGAAGCTTGGCACGCGCGCCGAGGTCAAAAATCTGAATTCTTTCAATTCCGTGTTCCAGGCCATAAATTATGAGATAAAACGTCAGACGGAAGTTCTTGATAAGGGCGAGACGGTTCGCCAGGAGACGCGCGGTTGGGACGATGTAAAACAGAAGACCACGTCGCAGCGGTCCAAAGAGGAGGCCCAGGATTACCGTTATTTCCCGGAGCCGGACATTCCATCATTCGAGACGAGTGCGCTCGGGCTGGAGGCTTTGAAGGCTTCCATTCCCGAACTCCCTGCGGCGAAGCGCGTGCGGTTTATGGAAGAATATGGATTGGATGAACGGGCGGTCGATGCCCTCGCGGGAGAGTTGGAGACCGCGAACTATTTTGAAGCGGCGGTTTCCGAGTTCCGTGCGTCACTTCCGGATGGCAGTGTCGCCACGGTATTTAATTATTTGACAAGTGACCTGCGCGGCTTGATGAAACAAGCCGATATCTCCCTCCCGAACATAAAAGTGAACCCGGAACATCTTGCGCACCTTGCGGTGCTTATTGACGGCGGGAAGATCACGAGCCGTCAGGCGAAGGATATGCTCGCCCAGATGTTCGAGACCGGCGCCGATCCGGAAACCATTATGAAGAGCGAGAACATCGGCATATCGGACACCGGCGAAGTTGAGTCGGTCGTGCTCACGGTCATCGCTGCGAATCCGGCAGCGGTCGCGGACTATAAAAAAGGAAAACTGGTGAGTTTGCAATTTTTGATCGGCAAGGCGATGGGCCAACTGAAGGGCCGCGCAAAACCGGATATGCTGAAGGAGATATTTGAGAAGAACTTGAAATAAGAAAAGCTTTGGAATTTGAGGGTCGCGTCGTTTTCTGCTGAAAACGCGCTACGCCTCGGCGCCTACGCGCCTCCGGCATACCCTCAAATTCCAAAGCTTTTCTTATTTCAGGTTCTTCTCAAATAATTTTCCTCAGCCCGCAATACCTGCAATCCGGGTCGTCGCACGTGGTGTTCCAAAACGCGAGTGAGCGGATCTCAGCTGCCACGCGCAAGACGGTCTTTTCGAGCTCCTCCAATTCTGCCGGTTCGATGGCGAAGTTTTCTTTATGGAATTTTCCATTCTCATCCGGCTCGATGAAATCGACGTCACCGGAGACCATCGAGAATTTCTCACCCTTGTCGAGCAGGAGGCGATAGAAGACAAGTTGGCGCTTGTAGTTGCCGGTGCCGGTCTTTGTTTTGCCTTCGATGGCGTTGCGTGTTTGCGACTTGCCGGTCTTGTAGTCCGCGACGTTCACCTTGCCGCTCGCGTCGATGATCTCGATCTTATCGAGCTTGCCGTTGATAAGCACCGCGTCGGTGCCGCTGCCGAGCGTGATTCCCGCGATGCGCACTTCGTTCTGCGTTTTGACCGGCCACTCGGCATGATAGCGATCGAACCAGGCGGGAAGTGACTTGCGCCCGCGCGCGAGCGTCTCCTCGTAATCGCTCTCTTCGATTGGCTGATGCGCGAGCGCTTCCTCAAATTTCTCGACGAGATATGCCTTCCCGCGATCGTCACCTTCGGAGCGGAGGTCGAAATAGTGCTTGAGCGCGTCGTGGACGGCGTTGCCGTACATTAAATGTTTATTAGGCGCCTCGGGGACGCGTATTAAATTTACATAAAAATAGTGCCACGGGCATTCGAGGTAATTATCGAGCGCGGTGACGGAAAGACCCTGTTCATCGAAAAGCGTGCGCAAGAACGTTTTGTCTTCGATGTCCGGCGTGGCGGCCGGTGCTGGCGCGAATTCCACGTCGCGGTGCGCTGCGAATTTGGTTTCGTATTTCGTGACGTCGAGCGGCGCGAGGAGATTTTCCTGCAGCTCCTGCGTGAACTGCGTCGGCACGAGCTCCCGTCCTTCGCGATCGCGGGCGCTTTGCGTAACGAACAGTTCCTTGCGCGCGCGGGTGAGCGCGACGTAGAAAAGATTGCGCTCGTCGCTGTCGTCCTGGGTTCCGCCATCCAGTTTTTCGTCCACCTCCGCGAGCGTCCGGTATATCTCGTGCGGCAGCCGAATATGCTCGTGCTTGTAGCGTGACCCCCATTTGCCGTCTACGGCGTTCATAACGAAGACATAGTCAAACTCCTGCCCTTTGGATTTATGAGCCGTCATGAGGCGTATACGGCCCGGAATACGGGGTATATCGGCGCTTTTAAGGGAAACGCCCTGTTCTATGGTGAGGTCGAGGTAGGCGAAAAAGTCCTTTAAAGTGTAGTTTTTGCGGTTCTCCACGAGCGACTTGAGGAGCTCAAAAAGCGTGTGGAGTTTGGCGAGCTTCTGGCTGGCGGACGGCACGGCCATGATGGCGGCAAGGAATCCCGAATCGCGCACGATCGTCTCGAACGCGCGCACGGCGCCCATATTTTCCGCGGCGCGCTTCCAGTCGGAGAGGTGCGCGAATTGTTTTTGGAACTCCGCTTTCGCGGCAGTGCTCACGCCCGCTTCGTCGAGCATCACGCCCGAGCGCAAAACATCGTACGGGTTCACGCGCTTTTTCCCGGCGAGCGAAAAAAGTTTGTAGACGTCGAGCGGGGGAATGTCGAGGAAGTCGATGTAGAGGAAATCGAAAAGATATGACGCCGCGCCGAAATGCTGCACTGCGCGCAGAATGCGCAGCAACTTTTGAATATCCTCGTCGCCCAGCGTGTCTTGATCGGATTCAATCGCGAACGGCACGCCAAGCTTTTCGAGCACGCGCGCAAGCGGCGCGGCGTCGCGGTTCTCGCGGTAGAGCACGGCGATCTCCTCCGGCGCGACCTTCTTGGCGGCGATCAGCGCCTTCGCCTGCTCGGCGATAAAGAAGTATTCGGCGTCGGGTGACGAGAGCACGGCGAGCGCCGCCGGCGTTTCCGGATGACCGGCGTTCGCGACGAGCTGGTGCCCACCCTCGCGCGGGGCGACGGCGGCAGCGGCGTTCAGGATGGCCTGCGTGGAACGGTAATTGTTGACGAGCGGAATGAGCGTGACGTCTTTATAGAGCGTTTTGAAATGATAGAAGTTGGCGATCGAGGCGCCCTGGAAGCGGAAGATGGCTTGCTTCTCATCGCCGACGACGAACAGATTTGGGCGCTTGTTTTCGGCGCCGTCCTTGCCGCTGCCACTCGCGCCGCCCCCACCCGCGAGCAGCTCGATGATCCGATTTTGAGCGTCGTTCGTGTCCTGGTGCTCGTCCACCAAGAAATATTTATACTGCTCCTGCAACATAAAGCGCAGGGATTCGTCGGTCTCGAGCGCGCGCATCACTTCCATGATCATGTCGCTGTAGTCGTACTGTTTCGCCGTGCGCAGGGCGGCCTGATACTTCGTGTACACGAGCGCGAGCTCGGCGTTGCGTTCCGCGTGCTTGGCGTCCTCCTTATATTTGCCCTTCATCTTGCCCTTGTGCGCGCCGTCGGTGTAGTAGAGATCGTCGATGGCGGCCACGGCGCGTTTTTCTTTTTCCACGATCGCCGTGAACTCGGCAGGCGTGACGCCCTGACGCTTCAGCTCGTTGATCGAGCTCATGATGGACTTCAAATAATAGTAGCGGTCGCCGAAGGGTTTGAGGTCGGTGAGGGGAGTGCCGTCGATGACGTCGCGCACGATGCGCACCTGGTCGATGTCCGTGATGCTCACGGCGCCGATGATCTCCGGAAATTTATCCGGATAGTTGCGGATTATGCCGTTCGCGAAGCCGTGGAAGGTGGAGATCGTCACGCGATAGGCCGGCGTGCCCACGAGGTCGGTGAGGCGCTTGCGCATGGACGCGACGCCGGATTCCGTGAAGGTGAGCGCGAGAATCGCTTCCGGCGCGACTTTGGCGTGGCCCTGGCCACCTGCCGTGCTCGCGGCGGCCTTCTCTATAATGTTCGCGATGCGCATCGTGAGCACCTCCGTTTTGCCCGTGCCCGGACCCGCGATGACCATCACCGGCCCGTCGATCGTGTCGACAGCCTTCTTTTGCTCGGCGTTCAAGCGGGCGTAGGCGGCGGCGAATTTGCTAGGCGTTTTCATTAGCTTGATTATAGCGCGAAATGGGGTTACGCATCGAAAGTAACAGTTCCCTGCGCCTTGTTATAAATCTCAATTCTATTGTCGATATCAACTCGATTTATAAGCCAGCCACGCAGTTCGCATTGGCGTATAAAATCGTTAATTCTGTTTACTCCACTAATTTCTTTCAGAGTTACCACAAGGCCAAAATGGATGCCGCTATCACGTTTACCCAATCTTTCTTTTGCTTTGACACTTAGGCCCCATAGTCCGTTTCCATAAACGCTTCTTGCGCGAACTTTACCCGCGAGGACTTCGCTTATGTGTTTGGTATTGTCCCATTTTCGATAGAACTCTCTGGCGCTACCTTCGTATATATAGTGCTTTTCACCATCATCTACGCTTTGACTATTCTTGTTTATGGATTTAATACTGTCATCCTTAATTCTCCCAAAGTATATATCTAATTCCGTGTTAGTGTAATCTACGCCCTGATTTATTGAGCAATCTGGGAAATAGCATAGAGTGGCTTTGGCGACGAAGGGATGTCTTTTATTATGAATTGGGATGGGTAAGTTGTAAGTGTAGGTATCCCATTTTTCTGAGACACCGCTCATTACAAATTTTATTTCATCATCGTTTGACTTTACGACATCCTCAATTCTTTTTGGAACGATTCCATGACCGACCAAAGGGGCCATTTTTTCGTTTTTCCCGACACTATCCCATCCTGCGGCGGCATCCACAATTAAGGCCTTTGCAACCTCACGGTTAAGCCCAAGTACTTCTATTAAGTACGCAGCTTTTCGAGTAACCCATGGCGCGGCGAACGAAGTACCACTGCGGAATTCTTCACCCATTGGGGTGCAGACGCGAATGTAATCATTTTTATCGCCACCATAACTACAAACATCAGGCTTATTAAAGAACGATAAAACTAAGCCCTTTCTTGAATAGGAGGCGGGTTTTCCTGCGCTATTTACTGAATTGACCACAATGGCATTGATTGAATCAGCGGGGGATCCAATCATTTTTTCGACCCCAGTTTCATTGTCGCGCTTGTTAGTCCCAGCAATTATAAAAATGACATCATTTTCATATTGGATTTTATCCAAGATCGCTGCTTCCGGGGATATGAAATTAGGATTGATTTCTCTGTCGGAACCTAAAGATAAATTCCATACTTTTATATCTGGATTGGCTCTAACGATATCCTGGATAGCCTTCATTATAGAAAAGGCGCTGTATCGACCTTGCGCAGCAACACCAAAATGTCTAACTCTAAATCTGCCACATCCATCGTCTAATTCAGGGTTAATGGAGGGCCCATCAACAATGATTGAGCTCACTGCGGTCCCGTGGTCATAATCCTTCGGTTCTGTGGGTATTTCATCGCTAATCATTTTTCTGAAATCAACCCATTCAGAAAAATATACCGACTTATCGAATAGAGTATCAATAACACCTATAATAGGCTCTCCTCTTGGGGAGTCTATCGTTGCCTTCTCGTCGTTTTTTGTATCATTGACGACGTCTTCGTAGCTTAATTTTGATAAATCTTCAATCGCCATCGCAATGAGATATGGCGCTTTTTGTGATAAGAGTTTAATTTCATCTGGGTATAAGAGTAGCGTAGTTTCACTTATTATTTTGTCAGGTTGAACATCTATCCCAATACTTTTCATCAAATCGATCAATTTGGAGTTGGTCTTATAAATTGTAATTATTGATTGCTCTTGAGTATTAGCGCTATTGTCTGGGACTTTAAAACTCTCTACGTAATGTGAGTCAACAACCAAGTTTTGGAAGGTTGTTTTGCTGACTCCGTACGCATCATATTTAATAGCTTGGTCACCAAGCTTCTCGAGTTCATCGTGGGTGATCGAACTGCTAAATTTTTCGTCTAATAATTTGATAGCTCCTTGCAATTTTTTAATGGTATCTTTGATAACCGCGCTACTGATATAGTATGTAATAACATGTTTTATCTTTTTTTCATTCCCGAACCTCGCCCCAACAATAGAATTATTGGTTGGCCCATTGCCAGAAAAAAAGCCCTTTATCCTATTGCTCTTGGCTATAATGTCAACGTAGCAGACGTCAACTAAGCATCCTTCAATGACGTTTTGTTTGGTCCAATAGTCATCAAGCCTCTGAAGTTGACCCACAAACGATTTAAGCTCCTGGGATGTTATCGCCGAGGCGTTCTTGGGTATATTCCGAGGGCCAGGTGTATTACTGTTTGGTCGCTCTTGAAATGTCCCTTTTAATTGTAGGATATCGTTCATTCTTTTATTCACTCAATTCTCTCGAAACCTGACTTTTGGAAACACCAGTTAAGACTTCTATCTCTCTGACGGTAAGGCCTTGGTTTTGTAGTGTTTTTAGATCCGTGATGTCATTTTTAGAATCAATTGATTCATATAGTTTTCTGAGGTAGTCGTATTCATTGTTTTGGTCGCTGAACGCCAGCGACGTTTTAATTAAATTTTTAAGGTCGCCAGGATTTGGAATGTGATCCATGGTTAATAATATTTTTCTAAAAAGTCTCATGTTGCGCCCAGCAAATTTAAATCTGATCAGAAAGTTATTTAATATAGACTCCGCCACTTCAACTAACTCCTCTTTGCTATATCGATTAAAGTTCACAATAGAATCAAAACGCCTGAGTAGCGCCTTATCAAATTGTCCGAAGAGATTAGTGGTAGCAATGAGGACCACGTTGTCCGTGAGTCCATCAAGCCCTTTGAGCATTGAGGACGTCACGCGACCCATCTCACGCAAATCATTAGAATTTACTCTATCAAGGGCGATCGCATCAATTTCATCAAATAAAATGATAACTTTTTCGGGTTGTGGTAGATTGCTTAACTCTTCGAAAACTGAAGCTAGGTTTTTAGAAGTCTGCCCGAGTTTACTGTCGATAACGGCATCGAAATCTACAATGTAGAGTTCGCGATCAAGAATGCGTGCGATTTGTTTCACGGTCTCAGTTTTGCCCGTCCCGGGATCGCCTTCAAATAAAAATTTGTTAACCCCTATTTTGTGACCTATAGAATTTATGATACCGACAACATCATTCTTGATTGGGGTCGGAAGGGGGAGCGTGTTTTCGTCGGTCAAATTTACTTTTGTAAAAAACGAAAGATTGTATTCGTTGTCCTGAGGAATAAAAGTATTAGTGCCAGATAGTAAGGCCATAATATACTGGGCCAACTCTGAGTCTCCGATAGAGTCAAAATATCGGGCGATATCGTAAGCTTCATTCTTAAAGCCGCCTTCGTTTTTCTCGGCGTGATATTTTATCAAGTTTAATATATTTTTTTTGCGTATTTGTTCTTTCATGGATTTATATTAACATATGCTGGGACATAAATACAACATTATGGGACACAATACTGCATTTTAGCTATAAAAATCATCATTTTCTAAGGTTGGATTGTGCATAAATTACCCTTGCCACACCTCTCCATAATCAGCTAAAGATAAGGGCTCAACAAAAAGGCTCTCAGATCTGTCGCAATACTACGCCGTCTAGTATTTTAACTTTGATGTTTGTGTCGGTTTTCCTTGTCCCTTATAAAAGGCTACAATATCCCCATGACCCTCGGCTCACCACTCAACTTTGAGGATAAGGTTTTCACGGTTGCGGAATACATCGAGATTCTGAACACATTCTTTAAGGCGCAGGCGGTGAAAATCACCGGCGAAATCTGTGAGCTCAAGCGCGCGGCGTCGGGGCACGTGTACTTTACCGTCAAAGACAAGTCGAGCGCGGGCGTGCTCGACTGCATCATCTGGGCGCGGAACTATCAGATGTGCGGCATCGCGCTCGAGGTCGGCATGGAGCTCATCCTATCCGGCCACGCCAACGTGTACGCGCCGAGCGGGCGGCTTTCATTCGTTGCGGACACCGTGGAGCTGGTGGGCGAGGGCGCTTTGAAGAAGGCGTACGACGAGCTTCGCAAAAAGTTGGAAGCCGAAGGACTCTTCGCGCCGGAGCGTAAACGCGCATTGCCGGATTACATCCAGCGCATCGGCGTCATCACGTCCATGAAGGGCGCCGTCATCCACGACTTCGAGAACAATCTTGGTAAGTTCGGTTTCAAGGTGAACGTGATCGACTCGCGCGTGGAAGGCCAGCAGGCGGTCCAACCGATCCTGGCGGCGGTGGAAGCGATGCGGGAGCGCACGGTGGCGGGTGGCGCGAGCGACGACGACGCCATCGAAGCCCTCGTCATCATTCGCGGCGGCGGCTCGCTCGAGTCGCTCCAGGCGTTCAATAACGAGACGCTCGTCCGGGCGATCGTCGATTTCCCGGTTCCGGTGATCGCGGGCATCGGTCACGACCAGGACGTGCCGCTCATGGCGCTCGCCGCAGATTATATGACGAGCACGCCAACCGCCGCGGCTCACTTGCTCAGCCTGTCATGGCAGGAGGCGTACGCCAAGGTGCGCGAGTTCGCGGGGCTCGTTGAGTGGCTCCCGCTCGCGATCCAAAAGACGCGCAGCGACCTCGCCCGGAAGTGGGATTCGCTGTGCAACACCTTTGAGCGCCAGCTGGAGAGCGCGCGGCAAACCGTGGCGCTCGGCAGTCAGCTCATTAAGCACAACGATCCGGCACGCCAGCTCGGGTTGGGCTACTCGATTGCGCGGAGGAATGGTAAAGTAATACGGAGCACGGCGGGACTTTCGCCGGGCAATGCGATAGCGATAACGGTGAGCGACGGTGAGATAGATTCAACTATAACAAACATCAATCATGGCAAAAACAACGAAGACAACAAAGGAACAGCCCGCGTCGGGAAAACAGCACAGCCTAAAAGCGTATCTCGAGGACATCAGGAAGATCTCGGATTGGTTTGAGGATCAGAGTGAGATCGATCTCGAAGAGGCGCTCGTGAAGATCCGCGAGGCGGGGGAGCTGATCAAGCTGAGCAAGGACCGGCTCGTTGAGGTTGAGAACGAATTCAAAGAGATCAAGGCGAAGATCGAGGAGGAATAGAAGGATAATTATTCAATAGACGGGCTAGATTTCCAGGTTCCCGTTTGCCGCCATCTTATAGCGCTTTTTGCGTTCATGGGCCATGTAGCCGGCCAAGCCGATCATCGCGCCGTTGTCCATATTATATTTGAACGGCGGAACGAAGAATTGTGCGCCGATCTTACGTGAGGCTTTGCCAAGTTCACTGCGCAACTTTTTGTTTGCCGCAACGCCGCCGCAGAGGATGACCGATTTCGCACCGGTCGCTTTCGCCGCGCGGATGGTTTTCGCGACGAGCACGTCAACCGCCGCTTGCTGGAACGACGCCGCTACGTCAGCCTGCGACAGCGAGGCATCATCGCCATGATCGCGCAGATAATAGAGCACGGACGTTTTGAGGCCGGAAAAACTGAAGTCATAATTTTTATCGTGGATCATCGGACGGGGGAATGCGATGGCACCAGCGTTGCCAAGCTTTGCGAGTTTTTCGATCTCCGGCCCGCCGGGATAATCAAGATCGAGCATTCGTGCCACCTTGTCGAACGCTTCGCCTACGGCATCATCGCGGGTTTCGCCGAGGCGTTTCCACTTGGAAAATGAATCCATGTTCAAAAGGATCGTGTGCCCGCCGCTCACGATGAGTGCGATTGTGGGAAAGGATATTTTTCGTCCGCCGGCAAGCCCGGGCAGGAGGAAGCTGTAAAGGTGTCCCTCCAAATGGTTCGCGCCCACCAGCGGTTTTTTATATTCCTTCGCGAGCGCCTGCGCGAACGTGATGCCGGTCCAGAGCGCCGGCTCAAGTCCCGGACCGACGGTAACGGTGATGAGATCAAATTTTAGCGGTTTGCATTTTGCCTGCACCCGCTTGAAAAGGATCGGCAGATTTTTCAAATGTTCGCGTTTTGCGAGGTTGGGAACGACGCCGCCGAACGGCCGGTGGATCTTTATTTGCGACGAAACAAGATCAGCGAGCACGGTGACCTTCGGCGCGCGAACGCCGCCGGAGATCTTGAGGAGTGCGATCCCGGTTTCGTCGCATGAGGTTTCGATGGAAAGGATGTTCATGGTGAATCGTGAGGATTTGAAGATTATAGATATGGTGCAGGGAGGCTCATCGGAGTCTCCCTGAAATTTTTTCCGGCTTGATGTCGGACTCAACGTGCTTCGTCGGAAACCACGGAAAAATTCCGAGGATCTTCCGTTGCTGTTCCGGCCAGCTCCAATTGGACTGTTTCGGATCGAGGTTCATTTCGAACGTTCGGATGACCACCGACCCGATATCATTGGTCCAATGCTTATCGTGCTGGGTTGTGCCCGTCCGGCTATCGTGCCAGGCAAGGCGGAATTTCCCTTGAGCGGCTGCATGTGGCATCGCCCCGAAAACCAAGAGTGCGACGACCCCTAACAGAACAACCCTTCCGGTGTTCCTTTTCATATTCAGGCCCTCCCGGCGCCGCAATAACTATGGCCTTTCCGAATAATTTTGTCAAAACGAAAAGGCCCATTACTTCGGGCCTTTAGGGACAGCCAAAAACAAGCCATGCTACCGCCAGCACAATAATGATGCCAGCAAGAGTCAGGCCTATTTGGGCGATTCTTATGGCGTCGCCGAGTTCGTCATTGATCTGGTCGAAAAAATTATTTGAGCGCATGGGTGCGTTCCTCCGTACTGTTTTTAGCGTAGCATTGTCGCCATAAAGATTTCATTAAAAGAAAAGGCATAGCGGGGAATATGGGTTTTAGGGAGATGTTGAGGTACAAGGCAGGAGGGTTTTTGACCGTTGCGTCTTCACAGCAGGTCACAAAACCCTCCTGCCTTGTACCTCGCGGAACTTGCAAAAACCCATATTCCCCGCTATACTGTTTCCCATGGCAATAGAAGTACGCAAAAAGGAAGGGGAGTCAGCCAACGCGATCCTTTACAACTTCACCCGCAAAGTGAAGCGCAGTGGCATCTTAAAAGAGGTTCGTCATCGCAAGAATCACGTCCGCACCACGAGCCGCATCAAACGCCGCGCCTCCGCGATCCATCGCGAAGAGAAACGTGTCGAAGTTGACCGCCAGAAGAAGCTTGGTTTGGCCTAATCGATCGCAATGCCCCTTTTCCAAAAAATAAACGATGACATGAAAGCCGCCATGAAGAGCGGTGATAAGCCGCGCCTTGAGGTGATCCGTTTTGCGCTCGCCGGATTGCACGCCGCGCAAAAGGAAAAAGAAATGAAAGCGCCGGGTGCCACCCTTACCGACGAAGAGGTGATCGGCATCCTTCAGAAGGACGCCAAGCGGCGGAAGGAATCGATCGAGCTTTTCAAACAGGGCAAGCGCGACGACCTTGTCGCAAAAGAGGAAGCCGATCTTTTGGTGTTGGGTGAATATATTCCGAAAGAGCTTTCCCGCGCCGAGATCGAAAAGATGGTTGACGAGGTCAGGGCGCAGGGCGCTTCGGATTTTAGCTCGGCCATGCGCGAGACAATGAAATTGGTGAAGGGCCGTGCCGACGGGAAGATCGTTGGTGAGGTCATCAAAGAGAAGTTGGCGTCGGCATAGTTTGAGCGTGAAATGAATATCATTTGGAACGATACTAAGATAAAGGCGCTTTCGGATAAGATCCTCGAAAAGCTGCATGTTCGCGGGGCGACCCTCGATATTTTTTTGTTGGGCAATAGAGAGATGACAGCGCTTAAAGCGCGTTTTATAAAGAAGAAGACCGAGCCGAACGTGCTTGCGTTTCCGGAGCCGGCGCGGTTTCCGCATCCTGAAATGAAAAAGAAATATCTCGGCGAGATCTATCTCAATCGGGATATTCTTAAGAAATCACCAGATCGCGCCACGCCGCTTTTGTTGCATGGGACACTGCACCTTCTCGGCTACGACCATATAAAGCCGAGCGATACGAAGGACATGGAAGGCATGGAGGCAAAGATCCTTAAGCAACTATAAAATAGGAGTACTATCCACATTCCCTTCGCGCTCTTTTACTGATAAAATAAGGGTATGAAGTTCAAGGGAATAGGAAAAGGCGGGGGCGATTTTATTACCGGATTGGACGTTGGCACATCGTCCATTAAAGTGGTTGTCGCCGAGTGCCGCGGGCATCGTCCTGCGATCGTGCACGTCCACAAAGAACCGTCCCTCGGGTTGCGAAAAGGCGCCGTCATCGATCTTGGCGAAGCGTCGCAGACGATCAATCGCGCGCTCGCCGAAGTGAAGAAAGTCTCAAAGTCCGCCCTGAAGAATATTTATGTGAGCATCGGAACGCCGCAGGCGAAGATGCAGACCTCGCGCGGTATCGTCGCGGTCTCACGCGCCGATGCGGAGATATATCAGGATGATATCGATCGCGCGGTGCGGGCGAGCCAGGCGGTCAATCTTCCGCAGAATCGCACGATTATTCATACGCTCACCAAGGAGTTCATGATCGATGGCATCGGCGACATCATCGATCCCTTGGGGCTTTCAGGAAGTCGGCTCGAAGTGCAAAGTCTCATCATTGATGCGTTTTCTCCGCACATCAAGACCCTCATTCGCGCCGTTGAGCTTTCGGCGGGCGATGTGAGCGGCCTCGTTTTCGGACCGCTCGTCGCCGCGCGTGCAGCATTGAGCAAACGCCAGCGCGATCTCGGCACGGCGCTTGTTGACATCGGCTTTGGCACGACCGGGCTTTCCATCTATGAGGAGAATCGGTTGGTCGGCGTCGCAAAATTTCCCGTCGGTGCGGCAAATATCTCGAACGATCTCGCCGTCGGTTTGAAAATTTCCGTGGATACTGCGGAGGAGGTCAAGCTTCATTACGGCTATGCGCTCTCGAAGGAAGTGGGAGCGAAGGAGGCAGTGGAGCTGAAAAAGTTTACCGAGGACGCAAAAGGCTCCGTCTCGCGCCGCTTTATCGCGGAGATCGTGGAGTCCCGCCTTGAGGAGATATTTGACCTCGTCAATAATGAATTGAAATTGTACCAGAAAGCGGGTCAATTGCCGGGGGGCATCGTCCTGGTCGGCGGCGGCGCGAAGTTGCCGGGTCTTACGGACCTTGTCCGTCAGGAAATGAAGCTTGCAGCCCAAATAGGCTCCACGCTTTCCGATGAGTGGGAGACCGAAGGGGGCGTCTTCAAGGAGTATCTCGAAGACCCCGAATTCGTGAACGCTTTCGGGCTGGTATTATGGGGCATGGACAGCGAATCGCGATGGGGAAATGGCTCCGAATCCAAGGTGAATTTCAAGAACTTTTTCAGCTATTTTGCCCCCTAGCCGTCCCTCGATATGGTATTCCCTCCCCATTAAATTTCTGTTAAACTTAGCATTATGGCAAAATCCAACAGTCGGGCAAGGAGCAAGAAAAACCAGCCGTTTCAGCCCCTTTCGGCTAATGTAAAAGTGATCGGAATCGGTGGTGGTGGTGGTAATGCGGTTGCGCGGATGGCGAAAGATTTTTATCGCGGTGTCGATTTTATCGCCATCAACACCGACCATCAGGACCTTGACCACTGCGAAGTGAAGACCCGTTTGTATATTGGAAAAAGTTTGACGCGGGGATTGGGCACCGGTATGAATCCCGATCTCGGTCGGCAAGCAGCGGAGGAAAATCGTTCGGAGATCAGCGAGGCGGTGAAAGGAGCGGATCTCGTTTTCTTGGCCGCGGGCCTTGGCGGTGGTACGGGTTCCGGCGCAACGCCGATCGTTGCGGAAGCGGCAAAACAGTCCGGCGCACTCACGATCGCGGTCGTCACGAAGCCGTTCACATTCGAAGGTAGCCAGCGCGAACGCATCGCGACGGAGGCTTTGATGAAACTCAAAGATAAAGTAGACGCAATCATCGTGGTTCCGAACGATCGTATTTTCACGGTCATCAGCAAGGACACGCCGATCATCAAGGCTTTCGAGGCGATCGATGAGATCTTGCGCAACGCGCTTCGAGGTCTTGTTGAGATCATCGCGATGCCGGGCATCATCAATGTTGATTTTGCCGATGTTAAAAATATCATGCAGGACGCCGGGATCGCAATCGTCGGGGTTGGCACCGCGAGCGGTGCCGATCGTGCCGTGAAAGCCGTGACGGCAGCGCTCCATTCTCCACTTCTTGAGACGAGCCCCGATGGCGCGAAAGCCGTTCTTCTTGGCATCACTGGTGGGCGCGATCTGCGTATGACCGAAGTGAATGATGCGGCAAAGATCGTTGCCCAAACCGCCGATCCCGGTGCGCGTATCATCTTTGGGGCTTATTACGATAGGAATCTCAAGCCGGGCCAGCTCAAAGTGACCGTTGTGGCTGCCGGATTCAACGGTAATCAAAATGGGACGCTTTTCGGGACCAGCCATTTCGAATCTTCACGACAGGGCATCTTTGCGCGACCAGGCATGGGCGCGGAGGCGACGGCCACCAAAAAACCGCCGATGCCGATCCGTGAGCCCGGAACAAGTTCAAAAGACCCTGTCATCCATGCTCGTGGAGAGGAATCGGCCGACGAACTTGTGGCGCAAAAACCTTTGCCGCCGGCTTTTGAAAGGAAGTCCGATAATCCTATGAATAAGACGACGGCCAACAAAGAAAAGGAGAATGACGCGTGGGATATCCCAGCGTTCTTGCGTCGCAGAAAGAAATAATTACGAATAGGCACAATAAGCAAAAGGACTTTTGAGACCGTTGTGTCCGCACAGCAGGTCTCAAAAGTCCTTTTGCTTATTGTGCCTATTCGCGCTCTCGTTCTTCCGGCTTTTCAACGACGGGAGCTTCGAGTTCCAATTGCTCCCCGGTTATTCTATAGACATCTTTATTGATCTTTCCGAATTCTTTTCCGGCCGCGTTGTACGCGGAAACGGTCGTTGTCAGGTTCTTCCCGACTTTTTGCATATATTCGTCGTAGCTTAAAAGATGTTTACCAAGCTCGGTCACGCGCTCGCCGATTTTCTTCGCGGCCTCCTCGATATGCAGGGCCTTCAATCCCTGCATGACCGTCTGGAGATAAGCAAGGAATGTGGTGGGGGAGACGACCATCACTTTTTTCTTACCGGCAGCGTACTCGATGAGGTTCACGTTATTCGATTTGATCGCGCCTACCTTATTTATCAAAAGATCGTAATAGACCGCCTCGGATGGGATGAACATGAATGCGAAGCCGAGTGTGCCCTCCTCGGGCTTCACGTATTTTGCCGTTTCGTCAATGCGCGTTTTGAGGTCGTTCGCGAACGCGTTCTCATAACGCTCGCGCTCGGTCTTATCGGTGGATTCAAGGATGCGGTTATAATTTTCCAAACTGAATTTTGAGTCTACTGGGATGATGCCGTCCTTTGTAAGCACAACGGCGTCCACGATCGTGCCATCCTTGAATGCGTATTGCATCTTGTAGCCGTTCGGCGGAAGCACATTTTTAAGCACGGTTTCCAGATAATATTCCCCAAGGACGCCGCGTTGCTTCGGGTTTTTTAAAATATCCTGCAGATTCTTGAGGTTATCCGCGATACTCACCACCTGGCGCTGCCCTTCGCCGACTTTCGCAAGCTCCTGCGTGATCTCGCGGATAAGCCGCGTGCTTTCCGTGGCCTGCGTGAACGCCTTGCTCGTGGAATCGCTGATCGCCTTTGCCGACTCGCCGAGCTTGGCATCAAGCATTCGCGTGAGCTCGTTCATCTGATTTTGAAGCAGCAGCAGCGACTGCGGATCCTCTTTTTTCTCCGCCACCGGCGGTTTCCAAAGCCGCCACGCTATCGCGGCGAACAGCACGATAATAACAACGAAGAGGGCGATTTCCATATAGATAGATTTTATCACAGACTAAAACAAAACACCCCTTCTTCAAAAGCATGATAAGAATAATGCTTTTGAAGAAGGGGTGTTTTGTTTTATCTTACTGCCAGTTACGACCTCCACCTGCTCCGTAACCACCACTTTCGCGGCGGGGCGGGCGGGCTTCAAGCGGCTTGGCCTCGTTCACGGTGAGCTTGCGTCCACCGAAATCTTGACCATTCCACATCTCGATCGCTTTCTGCGCATCGTCGTCGGAACCCATCTCGACAAACCCGAAACCACGCGAGCGGCCGGTCATCTTATCCATGATAATGCTCGTGGATACGACTGCACCAGCTTTCGCGAAGGCCTCTTGGAGTTCATCCTGCGTTGTCGTGTAAGGCAATCCGCCGATATATAATTTTGTAGCCATTCAATTGCTTTTGATTCTGTAAGGCGACCTACTTCTCCTCTGCTTCTCACCAACTTTCGCTGGAATTGCGAAACTTACTAAGAACACTTACATGAGAATCATTATACCATAACCCCTGTAAAGAGCGCAAGTGCCACTTAATCGATATTTAATGTTATGGTATAAACATGACAAAAGCTCCATTTAATAGGCTTATTTGGGCACATTACCGCAAGGCGGGACGTGATCTGCCTTGGCGGAAGACGCGTGACCCCTATGCGATCTTTGTTTCCGAGGTCATGCTTCAACAGACCCAAGTGGGCAGGGTAGAGGGATTTTATGAAAGATTTCTCAGGCAATTCCCCGATTTTCACTCGCTTGCTGCGGCGAAAACAAAAGAGGTGTTGGGGGCTTGGCAGGGATTGGGGTACAATCGTAGGGCGCTCTCGCTCAAGCGCGCGGCGGAAATAGTGGTTCGGGATTTTGGCGGCACATTGCCGCATGACCGCGCGACGCTCGAATCGTTGCCCGGCATTGGGAAGGGGACTTCGGGTTCGTTGCTCGTCTTTGCGTTCAATAAGCCAGAAGTTTTCATTGAGACGAACATCCGTCGCGTCTTCATTCATTTTTTCTTTCCAAACGTCAAAAAAGTAACCGATGGCGAGATCGAACGTTATATCGAACGTACCATGGATGTTGAGAATCCCCGCGAATGGTATTGGGCCCTTATGGACTATGGCGCCGCGATGTCGCGCAGCACGAACCCTAACCGTCGGAGCACGCACTATAAAAAACAAAGTGTTTTCGCCGGCTCTGATCGTGAACTGCGCGGAAGGATGCTTCGCTATGTGCTCGAAAAAAAAGATCGAACAACGGTTTTATCACTTCTTAAGGTGCTGAACGCACCCGAAGACCGTGTTCGGAAGGTTGCGGCCGATCTCGCACAAGAAGGTTTTATCGTTAAAAAAGGAAATTATATTGATATCAAATAATCATTATGTCTCGAAAATTAGCAATTCTTAGCGCCTTGTTTATCTTGTTCGGCGTGGTTCCCTCGGCTGCACTTGCCGCAACGACGGCGAGCGCCGCCAAGCTTCAATATGGTGCGTGGTTACCGTTCTGGCAGGCCCAGGCGGGTGAGCAGGACGTGGCGATTCATCTTGATTCTTTCAACGAGATAAGCCTTTTTTCATATGAGATCGGTAATAACGGGGCCATTCTCGATGACCTCAAGATCGGCGGTGGGGCTTGGGACGGGTGGATATTGGCGGTGAAGAACATGGGAGTCAAGGTCATCCCAACGATCGCCTGGTTTGATGCGGATGGTATTGAAAAGCTCTTGTCCAACACCGGAACCAGACAGGCAGAGGAGAACACCGTCACGCAATTGGTAACTTCCAAGAAATTCGATGGCATTGATATCGATTTTGAGGGCATGTACCCCGCGACGCGGGCCTATTATTCGCTCTTTATTGAGGGATTGGCAATGCGTTTGCATCCGCTTGGCAAAGAAGTCACATGCACGGTCGTACCGCGGACGCCGCCCGATTCGCTTTACGTGACCATGCCGACAAGCACTATTATTTACCCCGAGGATTATAGTGTCTTGAATAAATATTGCGACGAGGTGCGTTTGATGGCGTATGACCAGGAAACGGTGGATATCAAGCTCGACGCCTCGAAGGGTGGCAATGGCACGCTCTATGCTCCTGTTGCCGACCCCGATTGGGTGAAAAAGATCGTCCAACTGGCGTTGCAGTCGATCAGCCCAAAGAAGATCATGCTTGGTATCCCGACGTATGGTTATGAATATGAAGTGTCCTGGGCGAATGGGGAGACCACCTATCAGCGCGTCCGCTCGTTCGACTTCTTTGACGCCATGGATCGCGCCGATTCGTTGGGCGTCACGCCGGTGCGCGACAACGCAGGGGAGTTGAGCTTCACCTATTCTTCGACGACATATATCGCCGAGCCGCCGATATTGGTGTCACAGGTCACTTCCACTGAACCGGCCGTGCTTATGGACGTGAATCCCAATGCGACCACGACATTTTTTGTCTCTTTCCCGGATGCGCAATCAGAGCTTGATAAAGTGAACCTGGCCAAGGAGTATGGCTTGCGTGGGGTAATGTTCTTTAAGGCTGACGGAGATATGGATCCGGGAATCTGGAATATTATTACTCCAAACTAAGGTTGGTATCGCTGCCCTTTCCAACCACTACGACTTCTGCGTTGT
This sequence comes from uncultured Candidatus Saccharibacteria bacterium, assembly GCA_964416665.1. GTDB lineage: Bacteria > Patescibacteriota > Minisyncoccia > UBA6257 > 2-01-FULL-56-20 > JAKAGE01. The sequence continues at coordinate 7,860 of CAYQFA010000003.1, read as the reverse complement.
GAACTCCAAAGTCTACCGCGGCGGACACTGACGACATCCAAATGTCGATATTATTGGTCATTCTCTTGTTCATGCGGTCATCAACGGTGAATATCTTGTTCCCGAAGAGTGACGGGATCATGACCTTAGTGCCAAAAGGAAGGATATTGGTCGCTACGATGCCATTATGCACGTGGTCGCCGGTGGCGGTAATGAACGGGTGATCTGACGTCTCCTCCGGTACGCTTGCATAGGCCGTCACCTTCAAATGGAGGGTTTTAACAATGACGGTGGCGGGGGTCGTCGCCGAAACGGTTAATGGGAGAGCTGGGACCGCTTGCGCCTGGGTGGCCAGGGTGGGGATCGCGAAAAAGCCTATGGCAGTGAGCGCGATGCCCCAAGTTCGTATGTGAGTACTCATAGTGGGTTATTCCCAATAAAAACGCCCCTCGCGGGGCATAATATCTCTCTATTGGAATGTAAGTCTATCGTAGCATGGGAAGGGTCAAAAAGTCAATATGCCGTGGCCGTGTCTTTAAAATGCCTATAAATACTGGTTTTTTAACGCATTTTTTGATCCTCTTGAATATTGAGCTCTTCCACCTCTCTGCGTATCGCCGGATCGGTGGGCATCTTAAGGATGACTTCAGGAACCTTCAATAGGGTCAGAGCACCTATCCCGGCAGCAAAAATAGCTGCCAATCCGCCGGTGAGGACGCCGTACCGGGGGCCAAGATGTTCCCCAATCAGCCCAATAATTGGTCCGCCGATGGGGGTTGAGCCCAAAAACGCTATTGCCCAAAGGGACATCACCCGGCCCCGCATTTCCGGCGATGTCTCGAGCTGTAGAATGGTATTTGCCAGGGAGGTGAAACCTATCGAGGCGGCGCCAACCAACAAAAGGATCAAAAATGCCGAGATGGTATTCGGCGTAAGTGCAACGACAGAAAATGCCAGACCGAAGAGAAACGCGAAAAGAACCAGCATTTTCGCGGTTACCTTCCGTCGGCTCGCGGCAAAGAGCCCTCCCACCGCCGATCCGATGCCAACGGCGGCCACGAGGGCGGAATAGGTTCCCGCACCGCCATGGAAAGTGAATTGGGCAAGAAGCGGCAGGCTGACGGAAAACTCATAGGAAAGCGTCCCGATGATCGCCATCATGACGAGGGTATAAAGGAGAATAGGGGAATTTCTTACATAACGGAGACCCTCTCTCAGTTGTCCCTTCGCCCGGGCTATGCGTTTCAAAGGGTGCAATTCCTCCTTTTTCATCATAGCAAGCACGACGAGGACAGCTATATAGGAAAAACCATTGAACAGGAAACAAAGGCCGAGGCCAAACATCGCAATAATGACTCCGGCGATCGCCGGTCCTATGGCTCGGGCAAGGTTGATCTCGGTGGAATTGAGACTGATGGCGTTCGTGAGATATTCTTCGCCGACCATTTCGGAAACGAAGGTCTGTCGGGAGGGATTATCAAGCGAATTTACCATACCGAGACAGAGCGCGAGGATATAGATCATCCAGATGTGGATATTATTCGTTATTACGAGCGTTCCGAGGATGAGGGCGAGGATCCCGGCAAGGGACTGGGTAACATAGAGGATTTTTCGCTTACTGAAGCGGTCTGCGAGTATGCCGCCAAACGGCGCAAAGAGGAGGATGGGTAAGAATTGGAATGCTGAAACGATGCCGAGCTGGGTGCCGGAATTCGTGAGTTTGAGGACCAGCCAGTCCTGGCCGATGGTTTGCATCCAGGTTCCACAAAGGGAGATCGCTTGTCCGGTGAAGTATAAGCGATAGTTGCGAAGCTTGAGCGAGCGGAAGGTCCCATTATTTTCTTTTGGAGGGTTCGTCATGACGGCTTATTATACCGCAAAAAAATGGATATGATAAGATGGATAGCATGCAGAACAGCACGCCGAAGCCGAAAGATACCTCGTGGGAGAATGTTGCGGGATGGTACGACCAATTATTGGAAGGCGAGGGGACATATCAGAGAGAACTGATCCTGCCGAATCTTTTACGGCTCATGGATATCGCGGCAGGCGATGAGATCCTTGACCTTGCGTGTGGCCAGGGATTTTTCACACGCGAATTTTACAGGGCGACGAAGCACATTATCGGCGTTGACGCCTCGCGCAGTCTTATTGATATCGCGCGCAAAAATTCACCAAAAGGCTTGGAGTTTCATATTGCGCAGGCTGACAATCTTCCTTTCATCAAAGCTGGGACATTGGATAAGGTTGCGATCGTACTCGCGCTGCAAAACATAGAGAATATCCAGGCCGTTGCAAAAGAGTGCGCGCGCATCGTAAAGCCCGGCGGCACGATATACATCGTGCTCAATCATCCGGCGTTTCGCGTTCCGAAAGAAAGCAGTTGGGGATGGGATGAAAAAGAGAAGGTGCAGTATCGGCGCGTCGATCGCTATCTTTCCGAATTAAAAGTTCCCATTGCCATGCATCCGGGGAAGACCTCGACCACCTATACCACATCATTCCATCGCCCGCTTCAGTCGTATTTCAAAGCGATCGGCAAGGCGGGCCTTGCAGTGATCGGCATGGAAGAGTGGAACTCCCATAAAAAGAGCGAGCCGGGACCACGGGCCACTGCCGAGGATATTGCCCGGAAGGAAATACCGTTGTTTTTATGTCTTGTTTGTAAAAAATAGAACGCCCAGCGCGATTCGCGTGCCAGGCGTGAGGTTTCCCTCGCTTCATCTTGAAATTTTGGAAAATCTTTCCAGGTGTTCTTCTGCGGAATCCGTGGCTGTCTGGAGTTCCTTCCTTAGTTTTGAAAGTTCGGGATGGTTTTGCGAGCGCAGGAGAAGATCTTCGGCTTCTTTAAGAGCTGTTTGCGCTTGGAGCATCCTTTCGTAAGGCGACCGGCTACGGCCGATAGAAAAAAGACCGCGGAGTTTTGATATGCATGCCGCGAGCGTCTCTTCGGGGGGAGCTTCCGAACATACCACTTCCATTTTCATCACCTCCTCTCCGTCTCCATATTCTTTTTTCCGGAGAGCTACCATCAGTGTACCATAGTGCGGTATGCTTATATCATGGAACCAAAGAAGCGCCAGCCGCTCGGCCAACGCATAAAGATCACCCTCGTTGTTTTGGGCGTTGTGCTCGTGGCGCTTTTCGTCTTCTTGGTGCGCGATTATCTGTCTTTGCGCCGCGCCAACCTCATTAATCGCCGTGAGCTTTCTCTTTCGGCGTTCGTCCAAAAAAATGGCACTTTGAACAGCACCGAGGTCGGTGTGATCCACCCGTGGATGACATTCGATTATATCAATAGAATATTCAATCTTCCCCAGAACTACCTTAAGGACCAATTGCATGTTTCCAATCCGCATTATCCCAATATTACGCTTGGCAGTTATGCCTCGGCGGAGAATCTCAACACTTCGGAAACCGTGCACGACGTCCAAAATGCCATCGTAAATTATTTTAAACAAGGCGCCCTTTGATGGATTCTTTACTGACCCCCCTTCTTTCGTACCTCTTGCTCTACCGGTACGCCGCACTTGCGTTCGTGGTTTATATTGGCGCGGTCGGTGCGCCGTTGCCGGTGAACGAGATGTTCCTTGCTCTCGGAGCTTTTGCAAGCCAGGGCTATTTCAGTTTTTGGGGATCGCTTGCGATCGCGGTTGTGGCGAATTGTTTCGGCGATCTCACGGGTTATGCGATCACGAGAAAATACGGCGATTGGATCCTCCGCGTCCTGCACATCCGCAAGGCGCGTTTTTTTGTCCACCTTGAGGAGGAGCTGCGCTCCGACGCGGCAATAACAGTTTTTACGACCCGGTTTGCGGGATCGCTCAGTTCGATCACCAATTTTCTTGCCGGCCTGGTCAAGGTGCCTCTCGGGACCTTTATTTTTTACGATTTTGTTGCGAACGTGATCGAGCCTGCCGCCGCCCTTGGGATTGGATATGTTGTGGGGGATTACTGGAACGATTTTTCCAATTTTTTTACCATCATCGCCGGTATCGTTGCGGTATTGATCATCATGTTCGTACTCGTTCGTATGCAGCGTAAGATAGCGAAGAAATATGGGTAGGGGCTCCTATTTATAAAATTATTGCCCGTCAAGGAGGATTGGAACCTTCTTGACGGGCGTGATTGGGAGTTAGTGATGAGCGGTCATCGTTCTGGCGCTCCGCGCGAAGCCCTCGATATCGGGATTCTTCTCGCGGATCATCCTGAAGAGATCGCTTACCACCTCGGGAACTATCTTCTTCGTCCAAAGGATGAAGATAGGGCCAGCCTCCGGCCATTGTTCTTTCACGTGTTGGGCGAGTTCGCCGCCGGTCATCCCGGGAAGACCGAAGTTGGTCACTACCATCATCAGGTCTTCGATGGGATTTTCAGCTATGGCCAGAAGTGCATCGCCGCCATTTTGGGCGGTGAATACCTCGATTTCCTCGTCAAACGCCGATCGGAGGGCCCTGGCGAGATTTCTTCCCAGAGCTACGTCATCGTCAACAATTAGGATATACATCCTGCTTCACCTCCGCGAAACAAACACCATTCCTCATCCTAAGGAAATCTGCAGCCGCGGTCAATAGTAATAAAAAAGTGTGCGGGGTGTAGTAGAAGGCATCACCAGTATGTCCATATTAAAACCAAAGGATATTGCGCCGGATTTCACGTTGACCGACCAGAACGGCGCGCCGCATACCTTGTCCGCCCTGCGTGGCATGTGGGTGTTGCTCTATTTCTATCCCAAAGACGACACGCCGGGCTGTACGAAGGAGGCGTGCGCTATACGCGACAGCTATCCTGCATTCAAGAAGCTGGGGATCGTTGTTTTTGGCGTGAGCATCGATTCTGAAGAAAGCCACAGGAAGTTTGCCGAGAAGTACGATCTGCCGTTCACGTTGCTGGCCGATCCTAAAAGGGAAGTAGTGGAGAAGTATGGCGTCTTTGGCAAAAAAAAGTTCATAGGCAAAGAATTTATGGGTGTCTCACGAACGTCGTTTTTAGTGGCGCCGGACGGCTCGATCGCCAAGATTTATGAGAATGTGAAACCGGAGATACACGCAGAGGAGGTATTGGCGGATCTGAAAGCGATGCGATAGGAGTGCGCAACGTTCCGCCGTGCTAGCCTTTGATGTCGCTGCTTGTCCGACCGATGCCGCCGCCGCGCGAATTTTTTGAGATGGGAGATGCTTCGATGTGCACGAATTGTTTTTCGCGGGCGAATCGCAAGTTGCCGCTTTCGTCGTGCCGATAAGAGAGCGTGACGCTTTTCCCGTCTTTATTTTTAAAGATCAGTATGGAAGTGCCATTCAGGCTTACTTTTGTGCTGACGTGCTTTACAACGCCGTCTTCTTTTTCGCGAATAAGGCGCTTGATCTCAAAACCGAGCTTTTGATTGAGCCCTGCGAGGGTAAGTGGAATATAGTGGCCCTTATGTTTGAGTTTCTGCATGAGGCCTCCAGTCTAGCACGTTTTGGGCGGTTTAGCTACCAATGGGGCTGGTCGTCGCCAAAACGAAAAGCAGGGTTGCACCGGATGGCGCAACCCTGCAGGATTACATGATTCTTATCGTTCCCGTCTGTCGGCCAGTGTTGATGCCGTGTCGATTCAGTGCTTTCATTGTTTCCGGAACCTGCATCTCGAATTTCGAAGATATAAGTCTTGGATTGGCGAAATTCCAACCTCCAAGACTCGCAAGTTCGGGTATGACATCCAGGCAGGTCTGCATGTTATTGCATCGCCCGATTTGATATCCGGTTGGGAGGTGAGTGAGGACATATCCGTGCTCGCGGTAATCGATTGGACGATGGACTGCAAAATGTTCGGCGATCACATACGCCGATACACTCAACGGCCCTTCCGTAGTTGCGATCGAGATTTCCGTCGGAGCAAGGTCGGGCATGGTTGCCGGTTTTGGAAGCGGCTCCGGTGGTGGCGGAGGCTGTGGCGGCAGTAGACCATCTTTGGGACGGATGGCGCCGTGGAAGTCCGCGATTAATTTTTCAATGCCGCGGAGCGTTTCGGGATAGTAGCGAGATTCCTTACTGCATCTTTCCCGCCAGTTAAGGTTGAGCGCTGTCGCAGCTTTTGAGAACGCGATGGCCTGCTCTCGCGAAGTTGCCCGGAAAAGCGGTCCATGAAAGGGTTCGTCGAGACTATGGAGGAAAACTTCCGAGTCTTTTACCACAAACCCGAAAGGTCCCCAACACTCGATCTTTTCTTTCGACTCCTCCTTCATCCAGTAGAAGCTTGTTTCTTGTCGTGTCCGAAAATAGGGTTTCTCGGCGTTCCATGCCAGGATGCCGCCGGGCATGAGTGCAAACTTCCCTTTGCCGCCGTGGGTTACGACGAGATTGATGTGGAAACGCGCGGCGTGATCCATTTTCATCGGATCTTTGAAGTCGAGCTCAACGCCGTCGTGGCATATTTCCCTCATAAGCTTGATGCTCGCTTTCTCCGAATCGAGATGTGCGATCAGACTGCGCGACGGCAGGTGGAAAACCTCCCACGTGAGTCCTTCCGCATCCGGTTCGATGCGATAAGCCACGATAGGGCCACAACATGTCGCGTTGATTCGCTTTCCATTCAGAGCGATTGTCGCTCTTGCTGGCCTTGCGAATTGGTATTGCAACCGGTTCGGCAAGCGGGGCGAAGGTGGATACGGCACGTCGGGATTGACCCGACGCACAGGACAGAGTTCCAAAGTGTGGCCGTCACTTTCCAACTCGCCGCACGCGCGGCAATACGAAAAGTATCGCTTCTCATCCCAGCCAGGGAATTCCGGAGCGTGTCGGTCGGTTACGAAGATGTGACCTCCGATGGACTGGAGGTGCGACGGGCAGACACCCATGACAACGGCGCGCCGTTTGCACGGTTCGCCATTGTTCTTGCGGTGCCTGCAGAAGCCTTCCGCGACTTCGGACAGCGGGACGAGTTTCATGTCCATAATGTCCGTTTCGGCAAGCTTTTGTCGTTTCAGCTTATTCATTTGTTCCCTCCAATCTCTTGCGAGATCTACCCGGATTATAGAACCGGTTTGTCGCGGAAGGCAAGGGGAGATCGCTTATTTTTTTGCTTATCCTTCGAGCACCGTCAGATCTCCTTGATCCTGCCCCAATTCTTCAGCCTTCAGCACCCGGCGCATGATCTTGCCGCTTCGGGTCTTCGGTAAGCTTGGCACAAAGGTTATTTCGTCCGGCGCGGCGAGGGAAGCTATCTCAACTTTAACGTGCTGCTTAATTTCTTTAATAAGCTCATCGCTTGCCGTCACACCCGGTTTCAAAACGATGAACGCCTTGATCCGTTCTCCTTTTATCTCGTCGGGTTTGCCGATCACCGCGGATTCTGAGACTGCAGGGTGGGAGGCGAGCGCATTTTCCACCTCCGCGCTGCCGACTCTGTGCCCGGATACATTGATGACGTCGTCGCTTCGTCCCAATATCTGGATGTCGCCATCATCATCTTTTATGGCAAAGTCGCCGCTGAAGTATACGCCCTTGATTTCGTTCCAATATTTCTCGAACCGCTCATGGTCGTTCAAACAATCACGCAGCGCCGATGGCCATGGTTTTCTGATGACCAAAAATCCTTTCTGACCTGGTGGCACGCTTGTGCCATTCTTGTCCACCACGTCGGCATCAATGCCGTAGAACGGTTTGCCTGCAATGCCCGGTTTCTGCCGAAGCCCCGGCAGGGTAACGATCAAGTGCCCGCCATTTTCCGTTTGCCACCACGTGTCTTCTACCGGCAGCATGCCGCCGCCAAGATTTTTTTGGTACCATTGCCAGACCTCCGGATTGATCGGCTCTCCGACGGTACCCAAAATTCGCAGTGACGAATAATCGCGCTCTCGGCAAAATTCTTCGCCATATTTCCTGAGCATCCTGAGCGCCG
>CAYQFA010000002.1:0-37751 GCA_964416665.1 uncultured Candidatus Saccharibacteria bacterium | reverse complement strand
TCCCCTTGTATAAGACCGGTATTAGCTCAAGAGACCCGAACTAGCCGATCCCAGCTTACGCAAAAGCGAACGCTGGAGCTGCAACGCGATTGTTGGCAGTTATAGGTTTTGCGGCGCTTACGGCGTCGCCATCGGCTCGCAAACTCACGGATCATCGCTATCGAATCCAGTGCATCCCCATATTTACTTGTCCCGCATATTATACTACAAAACCGTCTAGCGAGCAATTTTGCCACGCGCGGTCAGCCCGCGAATTCGTTATGATACAATTATTAGTACTAAGAAAACATAAAGGTCGACGCATCAATAAAAGATTTTGTCATTAATAAAAATCATGGAAAATCATACTGAGCACAGTGCGGAGGAAATGAAAGGCAAGACCTGCACGTGCGGAATGGGCGGCGGTCATTGTGGCTGCGGTCATCACAAGGTAGTCCCGATCCTCATCATCATTCTTGGATTGGTCTTCCTCCTCGCGCAGCTCAATGTTTTGACGTGGGCATTCGCCGACGTCACGTGGCCGATCCTCGTGATCATCGCCGGCTGCATAAAGTTGTTCGGCGGTTCGTGCAAGTGCTGCAAAAAGTAAGCGAAACAAAATAGCACAGCAGCCCTCTGGATAAAAGGGTATGTCGGAGGCGCGTAGGCGCCGAGACGTATCACGCTTTCAGCAGAAAGCGACGCGACCCTTTTATCCAGAGGGCTGCTGTGCTATTTTGTTTCGCTTACTTTTTGAATATTCGCCCGCTTCAGCAGTTCCGACTGCAACCAGTCCGCCAAATTTTTATCGATGGCCGGCAGAATGCCCTCGCTATCATCGTCGGTGTCTGTTTGGTCCTCATGCCCGGCCGTCAAAATGACGATCTTGCTCAGTCCCAACATTTGGAACGAGAGGTCGCGCTGTATGTCCACGTCCTGGATCTGACGATATGGGATCGCCACCTCCTCTTTGCTTAAAATCCCGCGCTTTATTTTGAGCGAGTCGTCGCCCAGCGCGAAAGTATAATTTTTATAGATCAGCCAACCGATGAGCGCCGCGATACCGAAAAATACGATAAAAAGTATCGAACAAATTCCGGCGGCGAGAAGCGCATAGTGGGCGACACCACCGAACGCCCCCGTCGCAGGAAATTCCAACTGACTCACCACAAAAAGTCCTATCGAGAGAAGTAAAAGAAGCATCGCGGGCTGGATCCTCTCGAGGATGAATATCCAAAGCGTCTTCCTGCCAAGCGTGTGATAGTGCTCGCCGGGGATCGTGGTGGGTACCGTGGGGTTCTCCGGGATTTCGTCGTTTGCCATGGGTTTTGATTATTCTACCATAATTGTTACAATGGAAGCGATAGAAACGATTTTCGACCCGCACCACTACCATAATCAAGCCACGCATAAATAATCAAATAACTGCCCCCGAAGTCCGTGTCATCGGCGAAAAGGGAGAGAACCTTGGCGTCATGAGCCGCGCCGACGCGCTCGCGCTCGCCCGCCCGGAGGAGGCTGTTGACCTTATCGAGATATCGGCCGCCGCGCACCCGCCCGTCGTACGGCTCATGAACTATGACAAATTCCGCTACGAGGAGGAAAAGCGGATAAAGAAAGAGCGGCTCGCCCAGAAGAGCGCCGCGATGAAGGTGGTGCAGATCAGCGCGAAAGCTGCCCACAACGACCTCATGGTGAAGGTTCGGCAGGTTGAGAAGTTTTTCGCCGAAGGACATCCCGTCGAGGTGAATATGCGCCTGCGCGGCCGCGAGAAGCGAAATAAGGACTGGGCCATGGAAAAGCTTAAGGAATTTTTAACATTGCTCCCGGTGGAGTACAAAAAGCTCAACGAAGCGAAGTTTTTGGGCAATGGCCCGTCGATCCAGATCGCGAAGAAATAGGTATTGCCAATCCCCAAAATCTATAGTAAGCTTACTCTCATTGAGCCGAGGGGCTCACGTCAAAATCATGGCATCCAAAAGTTTCACCAAGCGAATAAGGATCACAAAGAACGGGAAGGTCGTTCGGCGCCGCATGGCGGTCGACCACTTCAAGACCCGCAAGAGCACCAAGATGAACCGCGATTCCAGAAAGACGCGCGATTTGGGCATCTCGATGAAAACGTTGTTAAATTATAAAGGTTAAAACACTATTATGCCGAGAGTAAAACGGGGAACCACAGCAAATAAGCGTCGCGCGAAGGTTCTTAAATATGCCAAGGGCTTCAGCTGGGGCCGCAAGTCAAAAGAACGCGCCGCGAAAGAGGCTTTACTTCACGCGTGGACTCACGCCTTCCGTGGCCGTAAAGAGAAAAAGCGCGTTTTCCGCCAGCTTTGGAGCGTCAAGATTAACGCAGCGGTCCGCGAAGAAGGATTGAGCTACAGCAAATTCATCGCCGCCCTCAAAAAGGCGAACATCCAGATCGATCGCAAGATCCTCGCTGACCTCGCCGAGCATGAAGCTGACGTCTTCAAAAAGATCGTCGCCGAAGTAAAGAAATAGCCAAATAGCAAAAGAAGGGGCTTTCGTGTCCTGCTGTGATTACACAACGGACACGAAAGCCCCTTCTTTTGCTATTTGGCTATTTCTTTGGTCTCTTTAGTATGCGGATGCTCTGCTGATCTTTCACCGGCTGGCTTTATGGGCCGCTTGCGCGGGTGGAGAAAGTCGCTGGCCTGTTTCAGAACGTTTTTCGTATCTCCATATTTCTTTCCGATGACATTCACCGCGTCGTGATAGAGGAACCAGGCGAATCCGCTGTGCTCGCGCGGACGCAGGTGAATATCAGCCTTGTGGGTTTCCGCCAAAAAAAGAATGACCGTGTCGTAGATTCCCTGATTCCCGATTTTGAAATAGAACCTCTCGTACGCCCGGAAATTGGGTACGATCCTCAGTTCGGTCTTCTTGATGCCCGTCTCCTCTTCCAGCTCGCGCAAGGCTGCGTCAATACTCCGCTCGCCGGGCATGAAATGGCCCTTGGGGAAATTCCAGTAATTGCCGCGGCGATAGAGTAAGAGGAATTTTATCCCGTCGCTCGTTTTACGATATACCACAAAACCCGCGACGACCTGTTTTTTGGTCGAAATACGCTTAAGGTCTTCGTTTTCATGTGCTGCTGGAGGCATGGAAACAGTTTAACACAAAGCAGTATAATGGCCTATCAGTAGCCATGGCATCAGAAAATTTCCCTGCTAAGTCGGTACGTATTGCCATGCTTCAAAAGCCCTTTATAAGAACTGATGGTTCCTGGAGCAACCGTTGCACCCAATCGCCTTATCATTCTCCGTCTCGTGGCGGTACGAAGCACTTTGTGGTCGGGGAAAATGACCCACCCCAGGAAATCTATGCCGGACGCCAATGTCGCTATGGAAACTTTCCGCGGGTGAAGGTCGAGCTTTAATCGCGTAGAGAGATATGCGGCAATTTTCGGAAGCTGGTATTCCAACCAAATTTTCGATTCCGACAAAATGACGAAATCGTCCGCGTAGCGGATATAATATTTTTCTTTGAGCGTGTGTTTCATGAATTGGTCAAAATCATTCATATAGATATTTACAAAGAGTTGTGACGTAAGGTTTCCAAGCGGGAGCCCGACGCCGGGGCGAGCGGAAGAAAAGCTTTCAATGATCTCGCGCAAGAGATCCACGATGTCCGAATCGGAAATATATTCTGAGAGTATTCCGAGCAATACGGCATGGTCGATGCTCGCAAAAAATTTTCTAATGTCGCACTTTAATACCCATACGGTGCGAGTGTTGTTGCGGCTCACCTTTTTACAGAACGACTCAAAACGTTCAAGCGCCTTGTGCGTCCCCTTTCCGATGCGGCAGGAATACGAATCGGCGATGAACGTCTTGTCGAAAAACGGATAGAGCACGCGATAGATGGCGTGATGTAAAAGACGGTCGCGCACCGGTGCTTTGTGGATATCCCGCGGCTTGGGATCGGAAATTTTGAACGCCTCGTAGCCACCATGCCGGTACGAAAATTTGACAACATCGTTTCTTAATGATACTATTTCTTCCATCAGATGCATTTTGAAATCTTGAACGTCGCGCTTGGATTTTTTGCCCACCAAAAATTCCTCCCACGCCCCGAGTAAGTTTTCGAGGGAGGCAATATCGCCGCGTTTTTTAGTTAACCTCTTTTTTATGGAAACTAACACGTTCGTTTCTTCCTCGCATAAAGCCAACGTCCCTGTCATCATTCGTCTTATCGAAGCCTACAAGCTGTGGCACGAATTCATACCGGATATGGCGAAAACATCCCGCTATACCATGGGGCAAAAGATCGACGACCTTTTTATTGAAACGACAGAATTGATGTTTCTCGCAAGTCATCTCTCCAAAGAACAAAAACTTCCTTATTTGCAAAAAGCTGCCGCCAAATTGGATCTTTTAAAGCTGTTTCTCCAAATTTCATGGGAGATAAAAGCCATCGATAATAGAAAATATATCATGCTCGCCGAACCCCTGGAGGAGGTCGGCAAGATGCTCGGCGGATGGGTGCGGCAAACAATGAGCCGCAGCGAACCCGCCGGACATCGTTCATAATTATTGCCAGTTTCCGAAAGCGACGCGATCGTTGCTGTTGAAGTCGTTGCTGAGCCAGTTCCAGTTGCCGTTCCAGCGCGAGCCGTCCTGATTGCAGTACGGAACGTTGCGATTGCCATCGCGGTTGACCACGAAATGTGCGGGACATCATCCGCGCCACCATCCCTTGAGCACTCTCAGGATTGTATCGTATTTGGAATCTGTAAAATAATTCCTTAATGTCCCGCACCAAGTAGCAATAATAAGTGGGCGCATGAGCATTGCACGCCGGGAGAAAACGTATCCCCTCCCGCTCCGGCCGATGCTATCGCAGAGTTCGACCGCGCAGAACCGTAGCCATGCGCAACGATCTACTATCCGTTTTTAGCATAGCATGGTTATTAAAAAAATTTAAAGGGCCCAAGTGCTCAAGGTCAAAAAGACCAAGTGCACGAGGGCCCGATTTGCTACTTACCGAAAGCGACGCGACCGTCGCTGCTGAAGCCGACGCTGAGCCAGTGCCAGTAGCCGTTCCAGCGCGAGCCGACCCGATAGCAGCACGGAACGTTGCGATCGCCATCGCGGTGGACCAGGATGGTTCCCAGAAAGTCGATCCAGACCTTTCCGAGAAGCGCCATGAAGGCCTGGCATTCAGGTTCCGCCTGATGCTCAATGAGCCAGTCGCGATGTTGGATGCCAAGGAGAGAGCTGAGTTTTGCCACAACTCTCTTCCAGTATTCCTCGCCGCCGATGGAGCCTTTGTCGCTTGGGACGAGTACCGTCGCGAGTGAGAGTGTTACCTCTTCCTCGGTTGAAGTATCCTCGACGGACACGATGTCCATCCCGGGATACTTCTCCTGGAGTTGCTCAAGTGTGTAGCGCTTGAGTGCGGGAAGCTTGATGTTCAACTCGCCCGTGTCGCGAAAGTACTCGCCGATCTGTACTTGGAAGCCAACCTGAACAAACAGAGTCGCTTCCTTGCCAAGGCGTTTGAGGTCTCCCGTGATGCCAAGTTGGACCTGCTCGGTGGTGAGTGAATCCCAATCCATATTCGCTCCCATCGAAGCGAGCAGGGCGAAACGTTGCTCAACATTAATACTCATAGTGTTCCTCCTCGCTGGGGTGGACTTGAGCGCGTTCGCATTTCTGCAAAGCGTTTCATCGCTTTTGATTGTTCGACCGCAGCGCGCAAAATACCTTTTGTAATAAAGTCACTCTGAGCGCTACGGCGAATGAAATTTCAAGGTACAGTGGCATTCTACCACATATTTGTTAATGTGTCAAATCCGCGGTGAAACCACTATTTCAGACTCTTCAACATCTTCTCAACCGGCCACGCATTGATCACATCGCTCTTTGTCGCCCAGCCGCGGCGCGCCTGCGCGATGCCATTGTCGAGCAATTGGAAATGACTCGTGGCATGCGCATCGGAATCTATGGAAATCTTCGCGCCGGCGGCGAGCGCGGCGCGGATATATTCATCCTTTAAGTCCGACCGTTCGGGAAGCGCGTTCACCTCCAGGATCGTGCCGGTCTTTTTCGCGAACGTGATGATCTCATCCATATCAAGCTCGATCGGCGGCCGGCGGTTGATGATCCGCCCTGTCGGATGGAAAAGAATATCCGCGTTCGGATTTGCCATCGCACGTTTTACCCGCGCGGTCTGATCGGCGCGCGTAAGATTGAAGTGTGAATGCACTGAAACACCAACGACGTCGAGCTTTGCAAGGATCGCATCGGGCAGGTCAAGCGAGCCGTCTTTCAAAATGTCGCACTCACTGCCTTTCAAAATTTTCACCTTTCCCACGAACTTTTTATTGAGACGGTCGATCTCCGCCATTTGCTGGAGAATGCGCTTCTCGTCGAGCCCGTGGGTCATCGCAAGGCGCTTGGTGTGATCGGTAATGACGATATATTTCAATCCGGCGGCAATGGCAGCCTTTGCCATCGCCTCGATGGACGCCTCGCCGTCGGTCCAGTCGGTCTGCGTCTGGAGATCGCCAAGCAAAGCGCCGTACTCGATAAGTTTTGGCAAGGCGTGTCTCTGCGCCGCCGGGATCTCGCCGGTGTCCTCGCGCAATTCCGGTTCGATATAGTCCATGCCAAGCGCCTTGTAAACCTCACCTTCGGTCGCCCCGGCAATCATCTTTTCTTTCCCGCCCGCACCGACAGAGAATAATCCGTACTCGTTCAGTTTCCACCCGCGCTTCATCGCCAACTGGCGCAACGCCACATTGTGCGCTTTCGAACCGGTGAAATAATTCAACGCCGCGCCGTACGATGCTTTCGGCACCACGCGCAGATCGATGTTGATGCCCGGCCGAACTTTAACGGATGATTTTGTCGCGCCATGGGCCGAAACCGCCAGCACCTCAGGCATCGCCACGAAATAATCCATCACTGCTTTAGGATTGTTCGCCACCACAAGCAGATCCACGTCGCCGATCGTCTCTTTCCGCCGCCGTGCGGAACCGGCGACCGTGACCGCAACAACGCCGGAAACCTTCTTCAGGCGCGCGACCACTGTTTCGATCTGCGGCATGGTGTAGCCGAGGATGAATCGCTTGCCCGCGTCCTCGGCAAACCCGATCCCCTTCAGTATCTTTTCTTCGCTCTTTTTACCGAACCCTTCAAGCGACGCTATCTTCCCCGCCTTCGCCGCAGCCTCAAGTTCTTTCAAATTCCGAACGCCAAGCTTCTTATATAACTTCTGTATCGATTTTGGCCCCAGACCCTCAATACGCGAAAGCTCGTCGAGCCGCACCGGCATCTCTTTTCTCATCGTCTCATATTCCTTGATGCGTCCGGTCTTCAAGAACTCCTCGATTTTGAGAGCGATGCCGGTACCGACGCCGGGAATTTCCATAAGCGCTTTCGTTCCGCCGCGCTTATAAATTTCCGCGACATCCTCCTCGAGCGACCCGACCGTCTGCGCAACTTTCTGATACGCCCGCGGCTTGAAAAGCACCTTTTGCATTTCAAGATACTCCGCTATCTGGCGAAGCACCTCGGCTATCTCCTGATTGGACGGGACAGAACCTTGAACCATGTCATTATTCTACCATCTGCGCTCGGGGTGGAGCCACCGAGGCTCGAACTCGGTTTTCTGTGTGTCGAGGACAGCGTTCTACCCCATGAACTATGGCCCCATATGCCCGAGCATGAAAACCATAGCGCGCCGACCATTAAATTTATGTTAAAAAAATAAACAGCCATTGTGGTGGCTGTTTATCTGACACACAGAATTTTTTAGTTCCGCGGTTTGTGCAGAACTCCGTCCTCGCTAAGAATCTTACCGCTCTCAATCGAGAAGTCAAACCGCTTTTAATGATTTTTTAATAAAGTTAGGGCTATTCCCTGATCACGCGAAGCACTTCTTCGAGCGTTGTCAGCGCGACCTGCGTTTTCTGCAATCCGTCCTCGAACATCGTCTTCATTCCCAACTCGCGCGCATGGGCACGCACCGCAGCCAGATCGAATTCAGGATTCACGATAAGCGCCTTCATTTTTTCGTCCACCTCAAGCGCCTCATAGATAGCGAGCCTGCCACGATAGCCGGTCATGCCACACGAGGAACACCCCTTTCCATGATAAAGCGTCGTCGGTATATGCACCTCCGCCGGATCAAGACCATTCTCTTTCAACTGGACATTAAGTGTCGCGACGATCGAAGGATCGGCCTCATAGGAATAGATGCAAAGCGGACATATCTTTCGGACGAGACGCTGGGCAAGCACCACGTTGAGCACCGAGCTCACAAGGAACGGCGGTATTTTGAGATCGAAAAAACGCGGGATCGCCGTCGGCGCGTCGTTCGTGTGAAGCGAAGAAAGCAACAGGTGCCCGGTGAGCGCTGCCTGCGTGGCGATCTCGGCGGTCTCGGCATCGCGGATCTCACCGACCATGATGACGTTGGGATCCTGGCGTAAGAGCGCACGGAGCCCAGAGGCGAAAGTGACGCCGGCCTGAGTATTGATCTGCGTCTGGTTCACATAGCGCATATTGTATTCGATCGGGTCTTCGACGGTCGTCACATTGACCTCCGGACGGTTCAATATGTTCATAAGCGCGTAGAGCGTC
This sequence comes from uncultured Candidatus Saccharibacteria bacterium, assembly GCA_964416665.1. Taxonomy (GTDB): domain Bacteria; phylum Patescibacteriota; class Minisyncoccia; order UBA6257; family 2-01-FULL-56-20; genus JAKAGE01. The sequence goes on along the minus strand of CAYQFA010000002.1, from coordinate 29,160 downwards.
GTGGTCTTTCCGGAACCGGTCGGGCCGCACGATATGAACATGCCATAGGATTTCTTAAGGTTGTCCATGACAAGCTTCGCGAGCTCCGGCGACATGCCAAGCTCTTCGAGCGAAAGCGGCTTCTGCGAGGATTCAAGCAAGCGCATTTCCACTTTTTCGCCATAGAACGTCGGCATGGTGGAAACGCGCACGTCGATCTGCTGGTTGCCCAATTGGTAGCGAAAACGGCCGTCCTGCGGCGCGAAATGCTCGTCAAGTTTGAGACCGGCAAGCAGTTTAAGGCGCGCCACGATGCCTGGATGCACCGCTTTCGTAATGTCCATAATCTGGTAGAGGATGCCGTCGATGCGATAACGGATGAACGTCGATTCCTCCAAAATCTCGATGTGAATGTCGGAAGCGCGCGAGGCGAGGGCGTAGGAAAGGATGTTGTCCACGATGCCGACGATGGGAAGTTCGGCCGCCGCTTCCTGCGCGTTCTTCGACTGGCTCATGAGCGACGCCCGAACGTTATCGCTGATCAACTTCTTGAAATCCTGACCAAGCTCATAGCCGTAGACGGAAAATCCGCGATTAAGATCTTCCGAGGAAGCAAGGAACGGTTTTATTTTCCCGTTCAATCGCTGAGCCAAAAATCCCCTGGTTTCGAGATCGGACGGGTCAACCATCGCAACGTCGTACGTTCCATCCGGCTCCTTATCAAAAACGATCACCTGCCGCTGTCGCGCGATGTCCTCGGTCAAAAGCTGAACCACTTCTTTCTGTATTCCATGAAGGCTGAAATCCGCGCGTGGCACGCCGAGCGTCTTGGCGATAAGATCGCTCAAATAATCACGCTCCACGATCTTTTCGGAGATCAGAACGTCGATGATGTTCTGGCTTTTGCGCTCGGCCTCCTGATACAGCTCATCGAATCGCTCCGGAGTGATAAGCTCCTGTTCGATCAGAAGTTTTTTGAGTTGGTCAACGGAAAGAGGAAGTCTCATGTGATTATCGTGCTTTCATAATAACAAAATGGGACGGTAATAACAAAACGCCCCTCCCTTGGAAACCGTTGCGCCGTCGCAGCAGATTTTCAAAGGAGGGGCGTCTTGTTGTTACTGACGTTCCAGGAAACCTAGAGACCGGTCAGGTTCGAACCCTGCTCGTATGTCCCTGTACTATTTCCGCCGTCGCCCGTTGTAACATCATTCGGACCGTTGTAGCCATACTTCACGCTCTCCATCTTTGTGGCGACTTTCCACGTCGCCGGGGCAGTTGACGTTGCCGCATAGATGTAGAAGTTGACACCGCTATTTAGCGGATCAACCGGCCAAGAACTGATCGGAGCTCCCGAGCTGATGGCAGTCAGGTTGATCGGAATCCAACCGGTGCCGGTGACAACCCTGCCGGCGGCGGCGGTGGTCGTCGTATTCGCCGTCTCATTCGTAAAGCCCCAGTTTGCAAGGCCCACAAAAGTCGCGGTAGCCACGGTATTGGTTGCCCCCGAGAAGTAGAGGTTGTACGTACAAGTCGTCGACTGCGAGCACAGCGTTGTCGTCGTCGACACATCCTCCTGATAAAGCGAGATGGCGCTCTTTATCGTCGCGAAGTCGGAAATGCGGTTTGAGTCCCTTGCCTGACGCAAAAGTTCAGCGGGGTTCAAGGTCAAAACGACCACGACCGCCAAAATGGCGATGATCGCAATAACGACAAGCAATTCGATAAGGGTGAAGCCTTTTGACTTTTTATTGTTCTTCATTCTTTTTAGCTGATATGTTTTATTCTAGAGAAGCTCGACCTTTCCGTTTGTTCTCATGCGATAACTATACCGTATTTCATGAAATTAGTCCTGTGGACAAGTAAAATCATGCGGCAAGGGCGCTTCAAACACGAAATGAGTCCCGATATTGTTGGAAAATTCAAGCGAGGCGGCGTGGAGCATCAAACGCCGCGCAAACGCGGGCTGGACCTTTTTCCCGTATAAAACGTCCCCAACGATGGGATGGCCGATGCTTGCCAAATGGACGCGGATCTGGTGGGTACGGCCGGTCTTCGGATGTATCTCCAATAAAGAAAACTGGCCTTCTTTTTTTGCCACCATGTATTCCGTTATCGCCGATTTCGCCATTTTCGAGGAATGGATACTCCTTTTTAATGAACCGTTCTTCATCCCGATGGGAGCATCAATGGTTCCGCGCGGACGATCCGGCATTCCGAACACAAGCGCGAAATAGGTCTTTTTCATCCGATGCTCCTGAAACGATCTTTTGAGATATTCGAAAGCCGCCTGCGTCTTCGCGACGACCATCACCCCGGACGTCGCCTTATCAAGCCGGTGGACGATGCCGGGGCGAAGCACCGGATCATCGCCGACCGTCCTCACCTCCGGACGGTTCGCAACGAGCCAATCAACCAACGTCGGTTCGGCCGCCTTCCTCTCGTCAATGCGCCGCTTGTCACTTACCCGAACGCCGTGCACCATAAGACCCGCCGGCTTGTTCACCACCAGAAATTCTTCGTTCTCAAAAATGATCTCGGGAACAAGCGATCCTTCCATATCTCTATTATAACCCAAATACAGAACGATCCCGTTCTCAAGACCATTGCGTCTTCGCAGTAGGTCTTAAGAACGGGATCGTTCTGTATTTTTTGTGTGGGCATGGAAGGAATCGAACCTTCGACCTCTGTCTTATCAGGACAGCGTTCTACCACTGAACTACATGCCCGCGCTTTGCCGATGATCGCAATAAGCTCTGCCTTCTTTTTTACATCACAAACGCCCAAACCGCAAGTACCATTCTGATGTGATCACACACAAGAAATGCTCCCTTACTGAAACCGTTGCGTCTTCGCAGCAGGTTTCGGTAAGGGAGCATTTCTTGTGTGTGCGCGATGGAGGGATCGGACCTCCGGCCTTCACAATGTCAATGTGACGCTCTACCACTGAGCTAATCGCGCTCAAAATGCGGCATGGGCAAGGTTCATGATACGACCTCGGCGTTATTTTTTCAATAGCCCGACGGTCACTGCACCGCCGGTACAGTTGGTGTTGTCGAAGACGGCGTTGGTATCACGGATGTCGGCGTCGAGCTTGCCGGACTGGAAGATGCCTGCCCTAAAAGGCCGCGGAGGTCGAGCGCCGACGCGCCTTTCAAATTAAAGCCAGAAGCGCTCTCCGGCGCGACGGCAATAAGCGAACGATGAACTTGCGTAACGATCGCGTCGGTCGCCCAAAAATAGAAAGCAACGAGGACACCAAAAAGGATGAGAGCGAGCACGGCGAGGATAACGTCGGGGTGCGAGAATAGTTTCTTTTTCATATTATCGGAAGAATATGGTCCCCTGACCCGTGACCTTTGCATTCGTTCCGTCGCTTGAAAAATCGAGAGAACTCAACGTAAGGAGGAATCCAGATGATTTCGAACTTATGGCGTCCAAAAAAATTGCGATGTTGCTGGGCGACCCCTCGACATCAAAGGAAAATCCGGCGGTGCCCGCGGTCGTTCCCTGCGGCAAAACGATCGAACTCTGGAACACGGCGTTTGCGGTTACGTTATATTTTCCTCCCAGCTGGGAAAACCACTGTTCGAACGTCACAATGCCGTATTGGTCCGGGAGCAGCTGGTTCATCGCCGATTGATATTGCGCGGCCTGAGGCACGGCATGCTCAAGATTCGCGAGATCGGTGACGGAGTCGGTCTGCTCCTGGATCGTCGCCCGGTCGCCCACGATCGCATCGGCCTGGGCGGAAAGATCGTTCACAAAGTAATAGATCGCACCTGCGGCGAGCGCGATGCACACGACAATAATGCCGAAACTCATCCAGAGTTGCCTTGTAAACCGATTATTGGTCATTACCCTTTCATTATAGAGGGAAAAGGAAATTAAATCATCATTAAAGGATGCTTCCCCTTTTGACGAAATCCAGTTAGGCTCAGAAAATCACTATGGAAGAAACACTGTTTTATCATGCCATCGCGCTCGCCGCCCACGGGGATTATGGCACCGTCAAAAAATATCGCGCGGCGGCGGACTCTTGGAAAGCTGCCTACGACACGCTCACGAAAGAAGGCGTGCCCCTTCCCGATCCCGAAAGAGAATTCGCACGGCTTGAGCAGTCGGACATCCGGCTCCTCCTCTCGCCGCACGATAACTACCCCGACCGACTTCGTCACATCCCTCATCCCCCGTTCGGCATCTATGTCCGCGGCAGCCTTTCGGCGTCCGCGGCGAATCCGCTTACGCTCGCCATCGTGGGAACCCGGCGCGCGACCGCAGACGGAAAGAAAACGACGCACGATTTCGCCCGCGAATTGACGAACGCCGGTTTCACGATCGCAAGCGGCCTCGCCTTCGGCATTGACGCCGCCGCGCATGAAGGATGTCTTGATGCCAACGGCATCACCGTGGCCGTCCTCGCCGGCGGGCTGGATCGCATCTACCCGCACACGCACGAGGCACTCGCACAAAAGATCCTCGCGTGCGGCGGCGCGCTCATCTCCGAATATCCGCCCGGCGAAGAGCCGTTCGGCTATCGGTTCATCGAACGCAACAGGATCATCATCGGCATCTCCCGCGGCGCGCTCATTGTGGAGGCGCCGGAATCATCCGGTGCACTCGCCACCGCGCGCTATGCGGTAGAGCAGAACCGGGACCTGTTCGTCGTGCCCGGCAACGTGAACGCGGCGAACTTCAAAGGGTCGCACGCGCTTATCCGTCAAGGGGCGGAGCTTGTCACATCGCTGTTCGAGCTGCAGGCGGCATACGATATCGTTACGCAGGAAAAGATCGCGGCGCAAGCGGTGGCGCGATCGCCCGAAGAAATCCTTATTTTAAAAGCCCTGAAGGAGATCTCGGCAGTGGCCGATGTTGACAAATTGGTAACAATGACTAGACTTGAACCCCGAATCGTCAACCGGACATTGAGCTTCCTTATCATAAGGGGGATTGTCAAAGAATCGGGCGACGGGTATACAATATAAACAATTCACTTTCGCCATGGATCTCATCATCGTCGAGTCACCCACCAAAGCAAAGACCATCAGCAAATTCGTCGGCAAAGGGTTCGCCGTCGAATCGTCGTATGGCCACATTCGCGACCTTCCTAAAAGCAAGATCGGCATTGATGTTGCGCATGATTTCGAGCCCAGCTATATGATCCCAAAGAAAGCCGAGCCGGTCGTGGCCAATTTGCGGGCGCTCGCAAAAAAAGCGGACAAGATCATTCTCGCTACTGATGAAGACCGCGAAGGAGAAGCGATCGCATGGCACCTGGTGAAGGCGCTGGATCTCGACGGTAAAAAGACGGCGAAACCATACGAGCGCATCGCGTTCCACGAGATCACAAAGAACGCCATCATGGAAGCGCTCGAACATCCGCGCGCGATCGATATCAATCTTGTTGACGCCCAACAGGCGCGACGCGTCCTCGACCGGCTCGTGGGCTATGAGCTCTCGCCATTCTTATGGCGGAAGATCCGTTACGGCCTCTCGGCCGGACGTGTACAAAGCGTGGCAGTGCGGCTCGTCGTGGAACGCGAGCGACTTATTCAGGCTTTCAATAAAGAGGAATATTGGACCATCGAAGCGTTGTTCCTGCCGCCGAAAGGAAAGTCGGCCTTCCCTGCCGTTTTGAACTCCATAAATGGGAAAGCGGTCGGCAAAATGGGGATAAAGAACGATGGCGGCGCGAAGGATATTATAGAGGGATTAAAAGGCGCGAATTATCGCATTGCCGACATTGCGGTCAAAGAAGTACGCAGAAGCCCGGCGCCGCCGTTCACCACGTCCACGCTCCAACAGGAAGCGGCGCGCAAGCTCGGGTTCAGCGCAAAGCAGACGATGGTCATTGCGCAACATCTCTACGAGAACGGCCATATCACTTATATGAGGACTGACAGCGTGAACCTCGCCGCCTCGGCGCTCGCCACCGCGCAACAGGTCATCGGAAAAGAATTCGGAAAGGAATACCAGCTCGCCTCGCCTCGCTACTACGCGAACAGGAGCAAGGGCGCGCAGGAAGCGCATGAGGCCATCCGCCCCGCCAACCTCGAGGCGGTGTCCGGTGCGGTGATCGGGCTCAAAGACCGCGGCGAGAGCCGGCTCTATGACCTTATCTGGAAGCGCACGATCGCATCGCAGATGAAGGAAGCGACGCTTGAGCAAACCTCCATAGACATCGAGGCGAACACTCCACGCAAAGAGATCTTCCGCGCGAACGGACAAACCGTCGTCTTTGACGGGTTCATCCGCGTTTACACCGAAGGAAAGGATGATGACGCGGAGGGCGAGATCGAAGGCGGCCTTCCAAAGCTCGAAAAGGAGATGGCGCTTTCACTTGAGGAGCTCAAGCCGCTCCAGCACTTCACCGAACCGCCGGCGCGCTACACCGACGCCACGCTTGTGAAGGCGCTTGAGGCGGAGGGTGTGGGACGGCCATCCACGTACGCACCGACGCTCTCGACGATCCAGGAACGCGGCTATGTCGAGAAAGCGGAGAAAAAATACCAGCCCACGGAGATCGGGATTTTAGTGAACGATCTGCTCGTGGAAAATTTCCCCGAGATCGTGGACATCAAATTCACTTCGCGCATCGAGGAGGAATTCGACGAGATCGCCGAAGGCAAAATGAAGTGGACGGAAGTATGCCGTGAATTCTATGGCCCGTTCAAAAAGAATCTTGCGGAAAAGGAGGCAAGCGTGGAAAAACAGGTGGAGATCTCGACCACGCCGTGCCCGCACTGCGGCAAGCCGATGATCATCAAGTTCGGACGCATGGGAAAGTTCCTTGCCTGCCCCGAGCCGGGAGTGAAGGTCACGTTGCCGATGCCGGAAGAAGCGGCGCAGATCAAGGCGCTCGAGGAAAAGACAAAGGACGAGCGATGCCCGATCTGCGGCAAGCCGATGAAGGTGACGCGCGGACGGTTCGGTTTTTTCCTTGGCTGCACGGATTATCCAAAGTGCAAAGGGATCATGAAGATCTGGAACAAAACGGGATTCAAATGCCCGAATTGCCTGACCGGCGATATCGTAGAGAAGAAATCCCGCGGGCGCGGCAAGCCGTTCTATGCCTGCACGCGCTATCCCGACTGCACTTTTGTGATGAATAAAAAACCTGAATCGGAAGAAGAATTGCAGGCCGCGCTCAAACACTGGAGAGAAAATCCTCCGAAGCCCAAGAAGGTTCATAGCAAGAAATAGCAGTGTAGGGCTTGTATTTTGGAGGTATGCCGGAGGCGCGAAGGCGCCGAGGCGTAGCGCGTTTTCAGTAGAAAACGACGCGACCTCCAAAATACAAGCCCTACACTGCTATTTCTTGCTATAATATCCTTATATGTCATCCAAAGGCTTCACCCTCGTTGAACTTCTCGTCGTTGTCGCTCTCGTCGCGATCCTTGCCGTTGTCGTCGTCCTCACGCTCAATCCGCCCGAGTGGCTCCGCCAGGCGCGCGACGCCGATCGCGTAAGCGATATAGGGACACTCAACAAAGCGATATCGCTTTACTACCAGAACGCTATGGATAACCCGAACACACTGTTTATGGGGACATCCTCGGTTATCTATATTTCCATCCCAGATCCAGCCGCGACTTCCACTGTCGGCGACCAATGCCAAGGACTCGGTCTTCCTGCGGCACCAACGGGATACACCTATCAATGCGCCGCGTCATCTACTTACACGAAGACCAATGGCACCGGATGGATACCAATCAATTTCAGCTCATATGTCGCAGGGTCAATCATTTCCAAACTTCCCAAGGACCCGACAAACACCACATCAACCAATCTCTACTACACCTATACGACGGATGGCATACAATACGAGCTTACCTCGATGATGGAAGCTTCAAAGGACAGACTTGGAGGATCTTCCGATCTCGTTTCAACGGATGGCGGGAGCAGCCCATACGAATATGAAAAAGGAACATCGCTTACTCTCACTCCATCGGCCGAGCAACTGGTAAACCCTATTTTCTCGACAGGCGACATGACCGGATGGGGCAACTATTCAGGGGGGGTTAATGGTCTGGTCTCAACCCCCACTCACTGGTCAAAATATTCGCTGATCACTCAAGGTAGCAATAGTTATTGCAATAATTATTACCTCCAAGACCTCCCGGTCCAGCAAAATACCACCTACTCCATTGGCGCATGGGTGAAAACAGTAAACGAAGTGGGAACCGCATATATTGGCATTGCCAACACGTCCTGGGGTAACTGGGTGAGCACTACCGGGATAACTGGCACCACCAATTGGACATACCAAAGTATTTCTACCAACAGTGGGTCCAACACAACCTTGCGTTTTTGGGTTTCTGTCGCATGGTGTGGAGGTCCATCCCCTGGCAATGGTCCGTCTGGCACGAGCTATTTCACCGACATTTCAGTTGTTAAAGGATCGCTTCTTCTTAATGGCCCAAACTAACAAATATAATGACCATTAAAGAGATCGCAAAAAAAGAGCCGGGAAGCCTGATCGGGCGGGCATACGCGTTCGCGGAGAAAGCGCATACGGGACAGAAGAGAAAGACCGGCGAGCCCTACTTTCACCATCCCCTCGCGGCGGCGGAGATCTTACACTCCTGGAACCTGGATGACGCGACGGTCGCCGCAGGGCTTTTGCACGACACCGTTGAGGATACCGGCGTGCCGCTCGAAACGATCAAAAAAGAGTTCGGAGATGAAGTGGCGTCCCTTGTTGACGGCGTCACCAAGCTCGGACGCATAAAATACCGCGGCGGCGAAGGGCAGGGGGCGGAACAGGATAAGGCGGAAAATTTGCGGAAGATGGTGTTGGCTCTCAGCCAGGACCTTCGCGTCGTGTTCATCAAGCTCGCCGACCGGATGCACAACATGCAGACGCTCAAAGCACTGCCGCTCGCAAAACAAAAACGCATCGCGCTCGAGACCGACGAGATCTACGCATCGCTCGCGTACCGGCTCGGTATGCACAACGTGAGCGGCGAACTCCAGGATCTCGCATTCCCCTATCTCCACCCGCGCGAATACGAATGGGTCCTTTCGGCCACAAAGGAGCGATATGCGGAACGGTCAAAATATCTCGAGAAAGTGAAACCGTTGGTCAAAAAACTGCTTGAGGAGCACGACATCAAACCGATCGACATCGAGATCCGTGCGAAGCGTTACAGCAGTTTGTACAAAAAATTGTTGACGCGCGACATGGACATCGAGCGCATCCACGATCTCGTCGCCATGCGCATCATCGTGGCGACCCTGCCCGAATGCTATGCCGCGCTCGGCGTGATCCACGAGGCGTGGCCGCCGCTTCCGCGCCGCATCAAAGACTATATCGCGATGCCGAAACCGAACGCGTACCGCAGCCTGCACACCACCGTGATCGGCCCCGAAGGCAAACAGGTGGAGATCCAGATCAGGACGCAGGAAATGCACGATGAGAACGAATACGGTATCGCTGCTCACTGGCTATATAAAGAAAAAAAGAACAGCGGGGGGGCGGGCCCTTCCGGGAAGAAGCTTGCGCAGGAACTTGCGTGGGTGCAGCAGCTGAAGAACTGGCAGGAACGATTTTCGGGGAATCTGAACGACCCCAAAGAATTCATTCAGGCGATGAAGATCAATTTCTTCCAGGACCGGATCTTCGCGGTGACGCCGCACGGTGACGTGATCGACCTTCCTGTCGGATCCACGCCGATCGATTTTGCCTATCACGTCCATTCCGAAATCGGCAACTCAGCTACGGGATCGAAAGTGAACGGCGTCATTGCGCCGCTCGACCGCCAGTTGAAGTCCGGCGATGTCGTGGAAATCATCACCCAGAAAGGCAAACGGCCGTCGGAAGATTGGCTCCGGTTTGCGAAGACGACGATCGCCCAGGACCATATCCGCCTCGCGCTCCGTAAGAAAAAATCGTTCGCGAGTTCCCTCAAGATCCCCACTCATGCCGAGTTCAAGATCACCGCGGAGAGCCGCGTCGGGCTCATCAAAGACATCTCGATCATCATCGCGCGATCGCATATCCGCATCCTCAGTTTTCATACCGAGACCATAAAAGATGGTCGCCTCAATCTGAACAAGATAGAGATACCATCCAATGATAAGGAAAAGATCGAAAAAATCATGGAAAAGATACGCGAAGTGCAAGGCGTAAAAGAGATCAGCTATAGGATGATTTAGTAATAAAACAGGGAAGGAGATAGAGTAAAAGCCCTTTTGAGACCGTTGTGTCCGCACAGCAGGTCTCAAAAGGGCTTTTACTCTATCTCCTGTTTTATTACTAAATCATCCTTGATCCTTCCCGAGCTTTCTCAAAATATTTTCCAGCTCTTCCTCTGAAAAGAACGTGATGGTGATCTTGCCATTGTTCGCGTTCTTGCTGATCTCCACCGGCGCCCCAAGCGATGTGCTCAGTTCTTCCTGCATCGTCTTCACTTCCGGCGCAAGGTGAACCTCCTGCAGTGGCGGACGACCGCGGCGATGTCCGCTGGGCGCTCCTGCTCCACCGGCGCCAAAAGTAGCGCGCTGGACGCGCTCCTTTACATCCCGCGTCGTCAGTTTGTTCTGAACGATATCCTCGAGCAACGCTTTTTGCGCTGCAGGATCCTCGATCGCGATCAACAGGCGGGCGTTGCTTTCGGAAAGGCCGCCCTCCTCCACCGCACGCTGGATATATTCCGGAAGGTCGAGGAGACGCACGCTGTTCGCCACCACTTCGCGGCTCTTGCCGAGCTTCGCCGCGATCTCGCGCTGCGTCATGCGAAATTCCTCCTGCAGCCGCTGGAACGCACGCGCCATTTCGATCGGGTTCAAATTCTCGCGTTGAATGTTCTCGATGACCCCCAGCTCCAGTTTTTCGCGTTCAAGATTGATATTGCGAACGACCGCGGGAACGCGCGGCAGGCCGAGCAACTTCGCCGCCATGAACCGCCGCTCGCCGGCAATGATCTGGTACTCGACCGCGATGCCGGTCGGCGTTTCCTTCTCGACTTTCGAAACCACAAGCGGCTGGAGAAAACCGAATTCACGGATAGAGCTCGCAAGTTCGCGCAGTGCGTCCTGGTCAAAATGTCGGCGCGGCTGGTCGGGATTCGGCGTTATCTTTTCGATCTCAATATGGAAGATCGACTCCTGCGCAAAGTCATCCTTTTTCACCGGCTGGGTCTGCGGTTGCGGTTGTGGCCGCGCGGGCGGTTCCACTGGCCTTTGCTCCTGCGGTTGTTCCGGCAGCTTCGCGGGCGGGACGAAACTCGGGTGGGGCTGCGCGAGCGGTTGCGTGCGGAACGGCTGCTGCTGACCGGGCTGGATTTGCGGCGACGCTGAACCACGGTCCGAGTCCTGGCCCTGACTGTTATTTTTCGGTATCAATGATTCAAGCCCTTTGCCTAACATATTTTAAATATTAAAATTTCCGAAATTTTCGCTAGCGACCGGCGCGGCGGCGGGTTCCCCGTCCGTCATGAATTCCTGGGCGATCACTTCGCGCGCAAGCCGCTCGTACGCCTGTGCGCCCGGCGAATCCGGGCGATAGAGGATGATCGGCTTGGAAAAACTCGGCGCCTCCGCGAGCGCGACCGCGCGCGGGATCTCGACCTCGAACACGTGGTGCGGGAAATGGCGACGGATATTCTTCGAAACCTCCCGGCTCAGATGCTCACGCTTGTCGTACATGGTGATCACGGCTCCGGTGACGCGGATCGGATGCGCCAGGTTTTCGCGGATCAGGTTCACCGTCTCAAGCAGCTGTCCGAGCCCCTCCAAACTATAATACTCCGTCTGCACCGGGATCAGGATCTCGTCTGCAGCCACCATCCCGTTCACGGTGAGAAGGCTCAAGCTCGGCGGAAGATCGATCAAAATATAGTCGTAGCTGTGCCGCACTCGATTCACGAACTTGCGCAAAAAGTATTCGCGCTCCGGCGCGGTGACCAGCTCGACGAGCGCGCCCGCAAGATGCGGCGCGGAGGGAACATAATGATAATTATAGATGACGCTCGGCTTGATAAGCTCCTCCGGCGCGATCTGGTCGAGGATGCCGTGATATATGCTCGCACCATTCAGTTGGGCGATATGACCGAGCGCGGAACTCGCGTTCGCCTGCGGATCGAAATCGATGAGCAGCACGCGCCGCCCGGCGGCGGCAAGGTACGCTCCCAAGTTTACGGCCGTGGTGGTCTTTCCGACGCCTCCTTTTTGATTGCAGATCGCTATTACGCGCGCCATGTTACCTTGATTTTACCTTTATAAATGACTATTATCAATTGTGCTGCGGCGAAGGTTCATCGGAAGACGCATGCCCGGGTGGCGGAATGGCAGACGCAATGGACTCAAAATCCATCGATCGCAAGGTCATGAGGGTTCGACTCCCTCCTCGGGCACCACAACTAAAAGAAGCGCCTTAAGGCGCTTCTTTTAGTTGCTTGTTCCAAAGAGGGAGTCGAACGCCGGAGACAATTTTCTCAGCAGAGAAAATTGGCGAGGCGGTGCCCAGACCAAATGCGAGCGGCGGCGAGCATTTGAGCCGCGGGCGACTCCAAAACTAGAGGTTCAATCCCGGCTGATTCCCGATCTCGTATGCCTTATTGTTGTCGCCGCCATCGGTCGAAACAACGTCATTGGTGCCGCTCGCATTATACTTTTTGCTTTCCATGAACGTATCCAGCTCAAAGTAATATCCGCCGGTCGTTGTCGCGGCATAGGCATAATAGTTATTGGCATTATTGACGGGATCGACGGGAAGCGCGCTGAGCGGCGTTCCATAGCTCAACTGCGAGAAATTGACGGGCAACCAACCGAAGGAATTGTTGCTTCGATAAAGTGCGCTCGTAGTGCTCGAATCCCCGGACGGGTGGGTGGTGGAGAAAACGCCGCAGTTCGGCGTGGTGGTCCCATTGCTTAACGTCGTTGACAGATAACACGCGGCGTATCCAAGAGAGGATGAAGCGAGGTTCGGAGACGTGGCATCGACAACATAGAGCGTTATTGCGCTCTTCAATGTTGCGAAATCGGAGATACGGCTCGAATCCCTTGACTGACGCAAAAGTTCAGCCGGATTCAAGGTCAAGACAACCACGACCGCCAAAATGGCGATGATCGCGATGACCACGAGAAGTTCGATGAGGGTAAATCCTTTTTTATTGCGCTTAGTCATTTTTCTTTAAAGTGGTGATCCTGAAAACGAGGTAGGAAATCAAAATGTCCACCAGCACCGCGATCGCGATCAAAATAGCCAATCCCCAAAGTATGCTCGATCTTGTTGAAAACGCCTCCGAATAAAGCTCTTGGGTTATGATCCCCCATCCATAACCGGCGACAGGTTTATAGGTAATGATGCTTTTTTCATTATCGCCCTGATCAAAAACGACATCGGAGCCACTCGCACCAGCCATGACCTTTTGAACCTGCGGAATGGACGAGTAGTTCACTACGCTGCCGTTATCGGAAAAGAACTTCGGATGCGCAACGATGTTCCCAACGGGGTCGACAATGTAGCCGAATCCATATGTCCCAAGACTGAGATCGGCGGTGAACTCGAGAAAATTGTCCGTCGGAATCTGTAAGACGAGAAATCCAATGACCCCTTGCGCAGATCTTATCGGAACCACGATGTTCACCACCTGTATCCTGGGAAGCGAAACCCTTATCGCGACGTTGGTAACATAAGAAGATTGATCACCGCCCAGGAGCACGCCGTACCACGATGAACTGGAGGCGCTGGTACCTAATCCCCCCGCGAGAGCAGGATAAGCGGCCTGCTGGGTTCCGCTTGCGTCATAAATGATCATCCTGTCGATGAAGGGGTCATAAAAATTGACGTTATTCTCCAGATCCCGGGCCACATCTGCAGCAGCGGTCCACTGGCCGCTCTTTGCATCCGATACCAGCTGAGGCGACGACGCAAGCGACGTCGCGACGACCGTCAATTTATCAAGCCTTATCTTGAGCGCAAGCGAAGCAATATCGGAAAGCGTCTGCTCTTTGGTCAATTCCTGCGTGGTAAGGGTGTTATAGGTTCGGTAATAAAAACCCATCAGCACGATAGGCGCGATCATAAGGACCAAAAAAACGATTGCGGTAATGATGACTCCCTGTTTTTTATTCATACCAAAATAGGCTCCCATCTCCTCCTTATTGTACCATAAACAATGCACTGCGGGATGTGTAAAACTAAAACGTAACGCCGGGCGGGATTCGCCTCCGCCGTTCGAATCCCGCTTCGGAATAGGCAAAAGAAAGGGAGCAAATGTTTTCAGCGAATTATTCTTATCACGAGCTGAAAACATTTGCTCCCTTTCTTTTGCAGTGCCCGGGGTGGGATTCGAACCCACAAACCCTTACGGGTCAAGGATTTTAAGTCCTCTGCGTAAACCGTTCCGCCACCCGGGCGATTTTTGTCCTGTGCGCATGTATGAGGCCACGGCGGGATTTGCACCCGCGCATCGCGGTTTTGCAGACCGCTGTGTTACTACTTCACCACGTGGCCACTGACCCTATGAGTGTAAAGAAAAAAATATCGGGCGTCTACTCCTCATCTGTTGATCCATCGCCCGTCAGCCCGTCCTCGTGTTCGAGAAAAACCTTTTCGACGGTCGCGGCGTTCACGGCGCCATGATCCAGTTCGAACATGATGCGCGGCATCGGCTTGATGTTTATCTTTTTGAGCAGGATATGCTGGAGACGGCCGGCGGACCGTTCGAGCTCGCGGAGCGCATCGTCCTCCTTGTTTGAGGGGATCACGCTTACGCGGATCTTCGCGCGCTCCATTTTTTTGTCGACGTCAACCTCCATGACCGTGACGAGCGCACCATTGAACTCCAATTCGCGGCCGATGATCTGGCTCAGTTGGTCCTGTATCAAACTCTGCACGCGTTGCGAACGAAAAAATCTCATAGGTGGGAAGGTTCCGTAAAAATTTATTTTCTAATGACCAGCCTGTCCCCTATCTCGATCTTCACCGGCGCATCAACATACACACCGATCTCCTTTCCTTTTTCCGCCTGCATGATCGCGGTCTTCTTTTCGTGCAAGCCGATGATCTTGCCGCTGCCGAGCGGTGTGGTGCCGAGCGGCCCGCGCACGATATCGAATGATGCCTTCTCGTGGAACACGCCGTTCGCGACCCTACCGCCGACCAACTGTCTCGGTAATTTTTCCTGGTTGAACAATGCGAGCACTTCGAGCTCGCCCTGCGCCGCGGGACCGCGCTTGCCGGTAAAGAAATCCTCGACGGCGGTCGCAAGATCGTAAACTATTTCCGAGGTGATGACGGTTATCATCTGCGCATCGGCGAGCGTCTTCGCGCCACCGGCGATGCGGTTCTTAAAACCGATCACCGTCGCCTTTGTCGCCATCGCGTAACGGATATCGCCATCAGTGATGTCTCCAACACCCTCTTCTATAATATTGATCTCCTTGCCTCCTTTCTGGTCGATGCCATGCAGAACGGACGAAAGCGCTTCAAGCGAACCGGCATCGGATGCCTTGAGTATCAAATTCAAGGTGTTCGGCTTGGATTTTGCGAGTTGTTGCGCCGCCGGGTGATTTTGGCCACCGTGGCTTCCCGCGATGCCAGAGTGCGCGCCGACATTATCGCCCAACTCCCCCGTTGTGAACGCTTCACCAACTTTCGGGATCTCATCGAACCCGATAATGAGCGCCGGCGCCGACGGCTCAAGCTCGCCCACTGTCTTTCCTAAAAAATTTTCAAGTATCTTCACTTTGCCGCTCACTGTCGCGGTACGAATTATGTCGCCACGGCGTAACGTGCCGTTCTTAACGATGACCGTCGTCTCGATGCCGCGCTTTGGATCGCGCTTCGCTTCCAAAACATACCCAGTGGCCGGCGCCGAGGCGTCGTAGGTCAAGTCTTCCATGTCGGCTGAAAGCAATACCAGATCAAGCAGCCCGTCGATACCTTCGCCGGTCTTCGCGGAAATGCCATGATAGCTCACCTGTCCACCGTAGCCTTCAAGCAAAACGCCCGCGGCCATGAGGTCGTTGCGTGCCTTGTCGAGATTGCCGCCCGTCTTGTCGATCTTATTGATTGCGACGATGAACGGCGTCTTCGAATCTTCGATGATCTTGATCGCTTCCTTTGTTTGCGGCTTCGCGCCTTCGTCGGCGGCGATCACCAAGATCGCAAGGTCGGCGACCTCCGCACCGCGCGAGCGCATGGCGCTGAACGCCTCGTGTCCCGGCGTATCGATGAATGTGATCTTCCTTTTTTCGCCGCTGCCGGTCGAAACATGTTCGATCTCGTATGCGCCTACCGCCTGCGTGATACCGCCCGCCTCGCGCCCGGCGATGTTCGCCTTGCGGATATGATCGAGCAGGGTCGTCTTGCCGTGGTCAACATGGCCCATCACAACGACGACCGGGGGGCGTTGCCGCACGGACGAAGCAATAGTAATAGTTTTAGCAATTTTGTTTGCCATAATACGCGGATAAGGAGGTTTATAACTCCAACAAATTATAGCAGAAATCGGGCAAAATAACAAGCTAACGTAAGCATTGGGATTGAAATCCGCGCGTGAATCAATTACTCTTATGTGGACATTGGAGGCGTGGCCGAGTGGCTGAAGGCAGCATCCTGCTAAGATGTTAGGGGAGCAATCCCCTCGAAGGTTCGAATCCTTCCGCCTCCGCAACGAACATAATACAACCCTTTCTAGCTCGTGATAAGAATAATTCGCTAGAAAGGGTTGTATTATGTTCGTCTGTCTGAAACGAAGGATTCGAACGCCGCAGGC
The DNA here is from genome assembly GCA_964416665.1 of uncultured Candidatus Saccharibacteria bacterium. GTDB lineage: Bacteria > Patescibacteriota > Minisyncoccia > UBA6257 > 2-01-FULL-56-20 > JAKAGE01. The sequence continues at coordinate 12,454 of CAYQFA010000002.1, read as the reverse complement.
AATTTTCTCAGTAGAGAAAATTGGCGAGGCGGTGCCCAGGCCAAATGCGAGCGGCGGCGAGCATTTGAGCCGCGGGCGGTCCTTCCGCCTCCGCCGGTATAAATGCAGTATAATAGAGGGCATAATGGATCAGAGCTTTAGCATCTCCAAGCGGTTTAAGACACTTATCGCGAACCTCAAGCCATTCCTTTTCAAGAACACCACCGACGCGCAGACGGTCGCGAAGAACACGGTGTGGCTTTCCATATCCAATTTCGGCGGACGGATGCTCAAAGCGGTCGTCATTATTTACGCGGCGCGCGTGCTTGATCCGGTGCGATGGGGCGTCGTGTCATATGCCATAACGCTCGCCGGATTTTTCACGCTCTTTGTGGATCCGGGAATCAACGTGCTTTTGATGCGCGAGGGGGCAAAGGCGGAGGAAAAGCACCAGATGAATCTCCTCTCGACGACGTTCTACATAAAACTCGCGCTCATCGTACTGGTCGTGCTCTTTGTCCTTTTTATCGGCCCGACGTTCACCCTTCTCCCTGGAGCAAAATTCCTTCTTCCGGTGACCGCGCTCATCATCATCGGCGATACCCTGCGCGAATTCTTTTCCTCCTTCATCCGGGCAAAGGAAAAGATGGAGTGGGAAGCGCGCATATTTCTCCTGACCAATCTTTTCATCGTCGTCCTCGGGTTCGCGGCGCTTCTCCTTTTCCATAAAGATGGGGCACGGGCGTTCGGATGGGCCTATGCGGCAGGTACGACGATAGGCGCGCTCATCGCACTGTGGATGTTGCGGCCCTATCTCCGTAAACTTTTTTCGAACTTCTCCTCAAAGCTCATCCTCCCGATCATGCGCTCGGCATGGCCGTTCGCGATCACCGGTGCGCTCGGTGCGCTGCTCACGAACGCCGACATCCTGATCATCAGCTGGATGCGCACCGCGGGCGAGGTCGGCATCTATTCCGCGGCGGTGCGTATCGTCCAGGTGCTCTATCTTTTCCCCGTGGTCATCCAGTACAGCACCCTTCCGCTCTTTTCGCGGCTGGCGAAAAGCAATAACAAACGCTTCAGGGATATCCTCGAACGGGCCGTCGTCATCATATTTGCCGTTTCCATTCCCATCGCGTTCTGCGGAATCTTTTTGGGCACCGCGATCATGAAGTTCGTGTTCGGCGCCGCCTATGCTGCGGGCGGCCCGTCGCTCGCAATATTACTCCTCACGATGATCGTCGATTATCCCGGGGGCGTCATTAGTGTGGCCATTTTCGCTTACGACCATCAAAAAGCACTCATCAACGCCTCCATCATCGGCGGCGTCTCAAACGTGCTCCTGGATCTCATCCTCATCCCCCGCTATGGCATCACCGGATCGGCGGTTGCGACGCTCATCGCCCAAACGCTCAATAATGTCTATCTGTGGTACGTGATGAAAAAGATCAATTATTTCGAGGTGATTCCCCATCTCAAAAAAATAACGCTCGCTTCGGCGATCGTCGCCGTCGCAAGCGCACTCATGCTCCTCGCGCACGCGCCGCTCATCGCCATCGTCGTCCTCGTTGTTCTTCTGTACGGGTTCCTCCTCGTCACCTTCCGGGAACCGATCATCGCGGAGATAATGAAAATGACGCGGCAACAAAATGTTGGTCTGCCCACAGCGGAAGAAAAGGCATCCGCGGAATCGATCTCGGATCGGGAACCGATCGTCGCAACCGTGCGCGCAGGAAAAACGACGTTTGCGGCAGAGGTCGTGAAAGATACGGGATCCATCCGTAAAGGCCTTTCGGAAAGGGACATCCTCGATCCGGGCAAAGCGATGCTCTTCATTTTCCCCAAGCCAAAGAAATATCGTTTCTGGATGCGCGGCATGCGTTTTCCAATCGACATCATTTGGATATGCGATGGCACGATCGTCGGCATCACCGAACGCGCCGAACCCGAACCTCACGCGCCGCGGCCCCGCTTCTATTACGCTCCCCGAAAGGCGAACTACGTCCTTGAGATCAATGCCGGAGCCGCCGCGGAAGGCGGAATGTCCGTCGGAGACAGCGTTACGTTCGAAGGCACCCACCGCATATTCACGATATCCGCCGCCGCCGAAAGCAAACGGCACGTCTGGAATCAATTTGTGGCGAAAAACCATCCGCCCGTCGGCGCATTTCTGGAATCGTGGGAATGGGGCGTGTTTCAAAAAAGACTCGGGTGGGAAACGGAACGGTACATCATCTCGGAAAATGACCGGACCGTCGCCGTATTCGGGATAACAAAGTACCACGTTCTCTTCGGATTTTCACAAGGCTATTCGCCACGCGGACCGGTCATTGCCAAGGAATATGTGAACGACGAGATCAAGCACTTCGAAATATTCCAAGCGATACAACAATGGGCGCACGAGCATCCCGCTTCGATGATCTTTTTGCGCCTTGAACCGTCCATCAGCGCCCTTTCGAGCGATGTGGAATATTACGGTTTTCACCGGCCATCGTATTATATACAACCCCGGCACAATACCGCCGTGTCCCTTCTGCCTTCGGAGCAGGAGATCCTTGCACGGTTCCATTCCTCGACGCGGTCCAATATCAATCGTGCCGTGAGGCGCGGCGCCGCCGTGACCATGAAGCGGACCATGACCGACGCGGATTGCGATGAATTTTTCTCGATGATAAAGAGCACGGTTACCCGGAACGGCGGCAAGAACGTCTATCCCGACGAACAGTATCTTCGCGTGTTCCTTAAAACCATGCCGATCCTCGGCGTTGATGACCCCTGCGATCCGGCCGTGCTTTCACTTGGCGTTTTCTGGGGACTCCAGAACGGGGAACCGGCGGCGGCGCATATCGTCGTTTTCTTTGGCGATACGGCAACCTATCTTTTTGGCGCCTCGCATGCCGATCGGCTGAACTCAAAAATAGAGACCTTCCTCCATTGGTCCGCCATGCAGGAAGCGAAAAGACGCGGCATGCACTATTACGATCTTGGCGGCATTGACGAACGTATCTGGCCCTCCCTCACTGCTTTCAAGCGACAGTTCGGCGGAGAAGAATTCCAATACATCGGTTCGCTTGATATTCCTCTCCGACCATTATGGTACCGTTTTTATAATTTCTCGAAGAAGACCCTGAAAAAGATGCGACACCAAGGATAAAAAATTTCCTCTCCCATCAACCTTTCATCGCCGCAAGCGCATCGCTCGCGCTCTTTAAGTTCTTGTTGTATTGGAGCGCTGTTTCAAAAGCGCTCTTCGCGTCCGCTGTATCGCCTTCTTTGAGGTAGCTTTCACCCTCGATCACATAAAGTTCGGGATAAACAGAATCGCCGTTCGAGAGAATGCTTTGCGCGAGCGAAAAAACTTTAGCGTAATCGCCAAGCACATAATAACTTTCGATCGGTTCAAGTTGATACCATAACGCGTGTTCGGAAAGTGCCGATCCGGTCTTCTCGAACATCTGAACGGATGAGGCGTAATCACCGGTATAATAATCGGCGACCGAAAGGTCGAACTCGGCGGCGGTATCGTTCGGGTCGACCGCAAGTGCCTGCGTCGCGGTCTGCGCCGCCGCGGCCCACGCCGTTGATGCATCAACATCGGCGCCGAGTATCGACTCCAGCTCTGTTTGCTGTGCGGGCGAGGCAAACACGAGGTATTCATAGTTGAACGGTTTCCAAAGTGTAAGAAAATCGTTGTAGGAGAACGCCACGTTTTCTCCCTGGATACCGTCCTCGTCGATGATGGTGCCCGCGGCGATGTTGTATCCTTTGATGACACGATAGTGCGCGTAATCCTCACTGGTGTTCAAAAGCGTGCGCGTCATGACGGGGAAACCCGCGGCGACAAGATGCTGTAGCAAGGAGATATTCCCATTCGGACGGAAATATGCAACGAGTCCATATGTCTCCGCCTGGGCCGCTATCTCATCCGGGGGCGTTGATTTATCATCGTTCTTACCAGTCGTATTGTTATCGGGACGCAAAATGTCGGCCAGCGCCTGTTGGCTTTCGTGAATTCCATAGAACGACAGGTCCATCGAAAGTGCGGCTTCCCCGCAATTATTAAATGTTTGATGGACATAATAACCGTCGTCGTTCAAAAGTGTTTGCGCAGGGAGCGTTTTTGACGGTGTGATCGGGCTTGCGCCCGGCGATATTTTTTTGTCCGCGGGGCGCGATACGAAAAACACTGCGAGCCCCACGGCCACGATCAGGAAAATGACGATGCCTGTTTTTTGAGATCTTTTAATCACAAAGCTATTTATACTCCCGTTTCTTATGGAGCGAAAGGTAATAGAGCAAGGCGAGCGCAGGGACAAGAAAAACAGCAGCGACTGCCGCTGCGCCCAACATGATGCCCGCCGAAGCAGGATCGGTGAAGGCGGTGAAAATGGTCGCCGCGGGGTAAATGAGGTACGGCAGCTGCGAAAACGCGATGCCAAAAAACAGTGTTGCAAAAAGAGCGAGGGCCAGAAGAAGGCGCAAACCAAAGTACCGTCCGTTGCGGGCAAGGCTAATGACAAGATCGATGACCGCAAGTAAACCGAACGCCGTGAGCGCGGTGCTTATTCCCGCCATAATATGCGGCGCCGCATTCTCCAAAACAAAGACCAGGACAAAGGCAGCGGAGAGGAAAAAGATGAGCGCGAAACGAAGGAGGAAATTCAGGCGGGCCGAAGGATGCGACGGCCGCTCTGCATATGCGAAAAACGATGACGAAAGAAATACCGTTGATGCAAATGCGATCATCGCAAAACCGGGAGCAAGCAACCACCACGATCCATCGGCCGGCGTTGCCCCGGCGAGAAAGAACGGCATGATACCGGCGGCAAAAACGACAGGCGCGGCGAAGCTTGATATAAAAAGAAACAGTCTCATCACGCGGCCGCTCTTTGCCGCATAGAAAATTCTGAGCATACCGATGATGCGTGCGCCCATCACCACCAGAAAGACCAAAAAGGGCACGATGAGCGCGCGGCTCCAAAGAGGAAATGCACCGGGAAAGAACGCGATGAGCGAGATGAATGCCGTGACCAAAAAAACATTGGTCGTTTCCCATGCCGGATTGATGTAACTTCGCACCGCGCTTTCGCTCCCTAATAATTCAGGCTCCGCCATAAACAGCGTCGCTCCGCACTCGATGCAGAAAAGCACGGCGTAGACAAAGAGCGAAACGACGACAAGCGAGGCGGCGCAGTATTCCATAAATTATCTTTGGTGGTCTGTGTTTTTATAATGGGAAACGAGCACCCACGCCGTTACGATGGCGAGGACGACATAGAAAACGGGAAAGATGACCGCGTAGGCCATCACCGTGGGCGATGAGGTGAAGGCATCTTTTGTAAACATGATCCCGCGGATGGTATACGGCTGGCGGCCCATCTCGGTGAACATCCAACCCAACTCGACGGCGGCGACCGACAAAAGGCCGGTCACGAAGATCGTCCAGGACATCGCCTTCGAAAACGCCCACCGCGCACGGCGTTTCCACAATGCGAAAAAGAGAAGAGGAACCACCACCATCAATATGCCGATGCCGACCATACCGTCGAAATAATAGTGGATGATGAGCGGTGGCCACGTTGACGGGTCGAACGCGCTGAGGCCTACGACGACCGTACGGAACGATCCGCCGGCAAGGAGGCTGAGAAGGCCGGGCATGACGATACCATCCTTGATCCCGCTCGGCGTCACGATGCCAAGTGCGGTGAACGGGGCATTCTGCTCGGTCTGCATCACGCCCTCGGAAGCGGCGAATTGCTCCGGGGCGTTTTGTGCGATGAAACGCGCGGAACTGTCCCCCGCCACCACGGTCGCAATGGAGAAAATAAAAGCGACCGCCAACGAGAATGCAAGCATCTTTTCGCCGTAACGCCGCGCCGGGGCATCGGCCCTTTTCCTCCGCATGAATTGGACCGCCGCGATCGCCGCAAAAACGAACGCCGTCGTTGCATAATAGGAAAATATCGAATGTGTTGTTTTTGTCGCGGTCGCCGGGTTGAACATCGCGACCCATTGGTTCACGTTGGAGATGACGCCGTTCACGTCGGTGAACCCTTGCGGCGCGGTCATGAAGGCGTTCACGGTGGTGATAAAGAACGCAGAGGCGGCGGAACCGATGATCAGCGGCAGCGACGTGAGCCAGTGTACCCATTTATTTTTGAACCGGTCCCATGTGTACGCGTAAATGCCGAGAAATATCGCTTCAAGGAAGAACGCGTATGTTTCGAGGCTGAACGGCAGGATCACCACCTTGCTGATGAACGCCATGAACGGCGGGAGAAGCACCGCGAAGACGACCGAGATGATGGTTCCCGATATCGCGCCGGCGACAAAGAGCACAGTCATCGCGAACGTCCAACGTTTCGCCATCGTCATAAAATCATCATCCCCCCTCACGATGCCGATCAATTCGGCAAGTGAGACCATGAGCGGGATGCCCACGCCGAATAAGGCGAAAAAAATGTGGAACGCCATAGTGCTCCCCATAAATGCCCGTCCGGCTTCAACGACATCCATAAGGTCAATTATAAATCATTTCGCGGATGAAACAGAAAACGGGAAAACGTCCGCAAGTTCGCCGGAATAATAAAATTCATAGCCCAGCGAACCGAACGTATAGTCCTGTCCGTTGATCGTGATGGACGTCCCACCGGTGTGCGGCGTCGCGTTCGGGTGCGAGCCGACAAACCCTAAATCATAGAGCGTGCTCAGGATCTCCGGCCGATCGGAAATATCGAACCCCGCATTGGACCACTGCGCCATTATTTCCTTGAGATAGAGCGCGGTGTAAAGATAGGAATAATAGTGGTCGTGCTGATCGGTGATCCGCTCGACGCGTTCGGCGGTCGGGTCGGTCGTGGTAAAATCCAGCAAATGTTCATACTGCGCGCCCGGATAATAAACCGATGACGAGGCCATAAGGTTTTGCTCGACCTGCTCCGCCGTCTGTTCTTTCATGCCGGTGACGCCAAGCGAAAACTGCGTTTCGCTGCCAAGAATTTTAAGCGGGGCGAAGACGTTCTCGTAAAGCGTGCGCTCGGAATTATAGATGCGCATCTGTTCGCTGACGAGCTGCGCGACGATAAGGCGCGGCTCCACGCCGGTCTCCGTGGAAACGCGCGCGATCACCGGTTCGTCTTTTGTGACCGCCGCCTGCAGCACCTGCCAGTCCGGTGTATTGACCCATGCGTACACGCTGGTGCTCGACGGACCCGCGTCCAGGATCGGGCTCGCTCCCGCGGCATCACAACCGGACAGCTCGCTCTGCAACGGGGAGCTTGTGGCCGCCGCTATCGCAAGCGATGCGAACATGCGATCCGCGAGGTCCACTGACCCGGTCTCCCGATACGCAGTGATGATGTTTTTCGCATCGCGCGGCGAATATTTTGCAAGATCAATAAGTTTGCACGAGAACGGGATCTCCGGCGCGGCAAACGAACTGCTCGCCTCGACGTAGCCACCCGTATCGCTCGCGTTACCCGCAGCGGTATCCAAGAATTCCCTGTCGTTCAGATCAATGATCCCTTTTACATCCGTCCAGTGCCACTTCACTGCGAAAAATCCGGCAACCAAAACGAAACCAACGACGGCAAAAAGATAAACGAGATATTTAAAGACGATGCGGACGTATTGTTTCGCGCGGAGCATGATAACGTTCCTTACATTATCCGCGATTTGGGCGGAATTTCAACCTTTGACGGGCTTCTCGGCTTGGCATACGATTGGAATCAATGGAGAAAAAGGGCGAGACCGTGCTTTTCGAGGTAAGCGGCATCGTGGCCGAAGGGAAAAAGGAAGCGACCGAGCTCGGCTATCCGACCGCGAACATCGCCTGCGAGCGCGATGTTCCAAGCGGCATCTATGCGGGCAGCGTCGTGTGGAATGGTATCGCCTATCCCGCGGCGATCTATAAAGAGGACGGGGAAAACGTGATCGAGGCCCATCTTCTGGATTTTTCAGGAAATTTGTACGGCGAGGCGCTTGTCTTTCGCGTCGCCCGCAAGGTCCGGGATGTAAAAAAATTTTCCAGCGAAAAAGACCTCATTGCCGGAATCGCACAAGACATCGCAACCATAAAAAAACTATGTTTACGGGAATAATCGCCGCTGTTCAAAAAATCACCAGCGTTTCGCACGGACGAGACGGTCTGCGTGTTGGTATAGAGCGCCCGCGCGGCTGGAGCATTACCCTTGGCGACAGCATCAACGTCAACGGTGTTTGTTCGACCGTTTGCCGCCTCGCGCCAAAAACGTTCGAGGTGGAATATATGCCGGAGACGCTCAAAATAACAACCGTGGGCACGCTCAAAAAAGGCGCGCGCGTAAATTTGGAACAATCGCTTAAATTGAACGATCGGCTGGACGGCCACATTGTGCAAGGGCACATTGATGCAACGGGCGATGTTTTGGATAGAAAAGACGCGGCCAATTCTGCCGTTATAAAGATCGGGTTCCCACAGCAGTATAAAAAGTTCATCGCAAAAAAAGGGTCCGTTTGCGTGAACGGGGTAAGCCTGACCGTGGTTGACGTCGGCAAAAATTGGTTCAGCGTCTCGCTCGTCAGCTACACCCTTCGTCACACCAATTTGCAAAACCTTGCCAAGGGCGATAAGGTCAATCTTGAAGTGGATATGCTCGCGCGCTATATCGAGGCGTTGCTCAAAAAAAATAAATAAATCCGAAAGTAAAATAGCCATGCAAAGAAAAAATCATATACAGAACGTCGATCGCCCCGATGGTTCAGACCTCCGCATCGGCATCGTCGTTTCCGATTTCAATACCGACATCACCGGCCCGATGCTCGAAGGCGCGCTCAAAACACTTGAAGCGTGTAAGGTAAAAAAGAACAACATCCGCACCGTACACGTCCCGGGCGGATTTGAAGTCCCCTTTGGATGCCTCGCTCTTTTAAAGAGCGGAAAATATGACGCGCTTATCACGCTCGCATGCGTCATGAAGGGCGAGACCACCCACGACGTTTACATCGCTACGGCAGCGACGAACGGCATTATGGACCTTTCGCTGCAATACAAAACACCGATAGCGTTCGGCGTGCTCACCACGAACAATCTCGCGCAGGCGAAGGCGCGCTCCACGGGAAAAGGAAACAAGGGCGTCGAAGCCGCGCTCACGGCGGTAATAATGGCAAAGTTGAAATAGAAAGTTGTTATACTAAACACATGGAACTAAAAAATATCGTGGTGATGGGTGGAGGCAGACTCGGACAGGCCATCAAGATGCTTCTTGAAAAGAAAGGTGCGACGATCGCCGTTTGGGACGCGGATACGGCGCGCTTCCCCGACCAGAAACCGTTAAAAGAGATCGCTCCGGCTGCCGATGCCGTTTTCTTCTGCGTGCCGTCGCCCGCCATGCGGGAGGCGATCGCCAGCGTCGTGCCACTCGTAAAGCCGGAATGTCCTTTTGTGTCCTTTGCAAAAGGGATCGATGGCACGACGGGGAAAATAATGCCGGAACTTTTTTCTGAAATGGCGGGAGCATATCCCCTTGCTGTGATCGGCGGACCGATGCTCGCCGAAGAGATCTCGATGGGCGGAAACGCTGCCGCGGTCATTGCGTCAAAGGCTGAGGCCCTCCGCGCGGCGCTTTGCGACCTCTTTTCGTCGCCACAATTCAAAGCCGAACCGTCCGATGATCTGCTGAGCGTCGCTCTCGCAGGCGTCCTCAAAAACATCTACGCGGTCGTGCTTGGCATCGCCGATGGCATCAACGTGAGCGGGAATGAGAAGGGATGGTTCGTCGCACAGGCGATCGAGGAAATGGTCGGAATCGGCAAGATACTCGGAGCCGATGAAAAGATCATATTGGGAACTGCCGGCGTTGGCGACCTCGTTGCGACGGGATACAGCCCCTATTCACGCAACCGAAAAACAGGTGACGAGATCGTGGCGACGGGAACGTGCACCGTACCCGGCGAAGGCCTTCTTTCTCTTCCTGCGTTCACCGTACGCCTCGGCGCGGACGCCGCCAACTTCCCACTCCTCGGCCTGGTAGGAAAGATCTGCGCAGACCACGAGCCGGCAAAGGCGGCGCTCGACGCATTCTTTGAAAAAAGGAAATAAAAAGGCGTAGCGATTAAGACAACCGCCGCAATTTAATAAATTCTTGATGTGCCTTCCGTTATGATAGCTCCGTGGTGGGGATGGCACGGTCGCTGGACCTGGCTCGTCACCCGGGTCTAAGGGGTTCGATCCCCCTCATCTCCACCACTCGCCGGGGAAAATTAAAAAATAATTAAAAGGAATTTGACTACTGTTTTATTTTTACTACAATAAACGTACCGGGTGGCGAGCCGGACCCAACATCGTGTTGGACTAAACACAAAAGACCCGTTGGTGGGTCTTTTGTGTTTTCTGTTAATTTAGATAACTTGGTTCCATCTCGGCATAACATAACAGGCATATTTTGGGGTATGCCGGAGGCGCGAAGGCTGCCGAGGCGTAGCGCGTTTTCAGCAGAAAACGACGCGACCCCAAAATATGCCTGTTATGTTATGCCGAGATGGAAATCAAACGATCTCACACGTCCCGCCCGCGCACGCAAGCTCTTTTTTCAGATCAAGTTCGTCAGCCTTCTCGTATGTGATGATCTTTGAATAATCAATGTGTGCGAGCCGCTTTGCGAGCTCTTCATAGCGCTTCTCGTCAATGGTCTCGTACGGCGCAAGCTGGTACACATGATTGTCGCGCGGCAAGAATGACAAGCCTCCGACGATGTCCCAGTTCTCGTAGACCCAGTTCGCAACGGCGATCCACTCGTCATCGCCGACCGAGACCGTGACCGACGGATTATGCTCGGTGTAATTCACCTTCACGAGCTTCCAATGCTCCAACTGATCGAGCGCCGAGAGATCGTTCTTATAGACCGAGCCCTGAGGCGCCTTGACCGGGAATTCCAGAACATAAGTATTGGCATTCTCCGCCGGCTGACCCACTTCCGAATGATACGGTACGCCCTGGTCCTTCAACATCTTGAAAAGCGTATCGGTCGCCGAGATGCGGACACGACGGATGTAGAACGGCGCGTGGCGCGGATGCATGCCCGATGAGCAATCCACGGTCTGCGAAAGCGTCCCTGACGGCTTCACGGCGGTGATGCACGTCGAAGCATTCACGCCGAACCGCTTGGCGTATTCCACGTTCGTCTTGATCGCCGTCTCCCTGAGCCGCGCAAGCACGTCCTTGTTGCCGACGACCGGGCAGTCCCACTGGCCGGTGATCGAGACGCCGAGAAGGCGCTCTTTCTCGCAATGCTGTTTCCACTCCTTCGAAAGGTATGGGAAATGAGTCAGGCTTGCCTGATAGGTCCCCAGGATGGTCGCCAGGCGGATCTTCCTGGTAAGCGATTCCTCATCATCCTCCGCGCGCGCAACGACCTCGGAAAGATTGCAGAACTGCTTCGACTGCAAAATGATCTCGCCGCACGGATTCGTTCCCATCGAACCGACGATCATCTCGCCCGACGGGTCGAAATAACCCTTCTGTTCCTTAAGCACCTTTATCCTTCGTTCCGGCAACGTCTTCGCGAGCGAACCACGATTGAAGATACCGCGTTCGCCGGAACCCGATTGCATGAGCGCCACCCACTCTTCCATGAACTCGGTGTTCGTCGGTTTTTTGGTGTAGACCGCCGAGTTATTGGAAAGCATGCGCTGCGGTTCATTCAGATAGAACTGGCCCTTCTTCGCATCGCGAATGTCCGTATCGTCGAGATCGGAAAGCGAGATCATCGCGCTGCGGCGAACGCCGCCCGCGACGACGCAATCGCCGATCGTGCAGATGATGTCATGAACATCGATGTTGCGGAGGCGGCGGCCCTGGCGCGTGAGGATCTTCTCGCGCGCGAAAGAAAGCAACCGGCGGAGCGGTTCGGGGCCCGATGATTTGCCACCCATCGTCTTCAACCGCGCGCCTGCGGGGCGCAGTTTGGAAAAATCGAAATTGACGTCCTTCCCTTCGACCCATGCCTTGGTACCAAGCGTGAACGCATCGGCCCATCCTTCCTTACTGTCGTCGATGACGTGGGTCGGGAGCATCTCGCCGGTCTGGAACGCGATCTGCGGGAACTTCTGCACGTTCTTGCTCTCCACCGAGAACCCGACGCCCGTGCCACACATCGAGATGTACATGATCTCCGCAAGGTCCTTGAAATTTTCCGGCGCGACGAAGGAACAGTTATAGGCGCACACATTTGTTTTGCGCGCGGCAGGGCCGGCGAACTGCAAAAGGCGCATCGACGGCATCGCTTCCTGCTTCAGAATGCCCGTACGGAGCTCGGCGTATTCCTCTGCCGTAAGCTTATCCTTTACGTTCTCCTTCATGAAGTGCATGTAGCGGTCCACGGTCTCGATCCACGTCTCGCGGCGATGCTCACGATCGATCCAGCGCGAATAGGTGCGATAGTAGACGAACTCTCCCAGGGAGTTCCTGAAAAATTTCTTGCTTTCCGCCACAAGCTTC
>CAYQFA010000001.1:0-115051 GCA_964416665.1 uncultured Candidatus Saccharibacteria bacterium | reverse complement strand
CTCGTACTCCCGAGGAATGGCAAGGCCGGCCACTCCGTTCGGACCAACGAGGCCTATCTCGGTGGCGCTGGCAACCGAGGGGCACAGTAGCCCGCCATCGACGCTATAGGCGAATAGCGAGTAAGTCGGGTTTGTTGGATCGGTGAAATCAAAATGGACGCCGAACGCACACGCTTTTGCGCCGCTTTCCGTAGTGCCATACGTGTTGATGGCAAGTTCTTTGGCCTGCAAGATAAGCTCGGCGATCTTCGACGTCTCTACGGTGAGCGCCACTCCGTTCTGCCCTATTTTGGTATAGCTTATGGCGACGACCGACAAAAGCGTCGTGATGCCGATCACGACGAGCATCTCGAGGAGCGTAAACCCGGCGCGGGAAATTGTTGTTTTCATCGTCCCTTCCATTATATCACCAATCAGCGCAGGCCGAGGATGGAAAAATACCACTGGAATAATTGATAGGCAAAAAAGAATGTGATGACCGAGCCGACCGCGAGGAACGGTCCGAACGGTACCGTGCTTTTCATACTTTTTTTGCCGAAGGAGATCGCAGTAAGTCCGACGATGGCGCCGACCACATTCGCGAAAGCGATAACGAAAAGAATATCCGGCCAGCCGAAAAGAAATCCGAGCGGGATGGCGAGCTTAAGGTCGCCCATGCCCATTCCCCTGCCGCGCGTGGCGAAAATGAGAAAACAAAAGAACGCGGCGCCAAAGAAAGCGGCAACAACGTGGTTAAACCAGAAGTTCTGCTGGAGACCGAAAAGATCGCCATAGAAACCGATGAGCGAATGGTTCACGAGGCCAAAACATCCCGTCACGAAAATACCGAAAAATATGCCGAGGATAAGGAGAAAAATATTGATCTCGTCAGGGATGATGCCAAGGCGAATGTCGATGAGCGACATGACGAGCAGCGCCTCGAACGCCACCACCCAAAATGCCGCCAAACCGAAAATCATTGCGCCATCGCTGCCGGTAAGCATGGCAACGCGGTACGGCACGAGCGCGAACACAAGCCCGGAGATAAGTTCGACGACCGGATATTGGAAACTCAACGGTGTTTTGCACCGCGCGCATCGGCCGCCGAGCATGATAAAGCTCACCAGCGGGATGAGCTCGAACCACCGCAATGTTTTTTGGCAATGCGGACAATGCGATCGGCCGCCGATCACGTTGTTGCTCAGTAAAAAATGATCGCCGTCATAGCGCACTGCGACCACGTTCAAAAAACTGCCAATGGCAATGCCGAAAATAAAAAGGATAAGCCACGTCATGGGTTTTATTTTACCAGACAATCAAAAATCCCGCCGCGGCGGGATTTTTCCAAGGAAAGGAATCGGGGCTTTCTTACAGACTGAGACAATACAACCCCCCCTTACTGCACGTTAAGCTGCCGTTCGGATCGGTCGTTTCATCGCTCTTCAAGACAGCGTTACCGGTATCCTCGAGAGTAGTGGCAAGGGTATAACTGTTCGGGGAATTGGTCTCATACTCATACACCAAACTGCCCGCATTGGTGGGATCTTCGGGAATCTGTGGCACACCGATATCGGTCAAGCCCGTGACATCGGCCTTCATATCTTCGTAGTATGCATTCGATCCCGGTGTCATCGCCGACCATGCCCCGCATGAATTACCGGGGCTGCTGGCGGGACCAGGATAATTGCCGCAGTGGTTATAATACAGCTCAAGCGCATTCTGCACCTCGGAAAGATCCGAAATACGGCGCGAGTCGCGGCCCTCTTTCTGGGTAGGCCCAAGACCGACAAGCACCACTGACGCCAAAATGGCAATAATGGCAACGACGATCAAAATTTCGATGAGGGTGAAACCTTTTTGTTCTTTAGTAATCATTATTGGTAATGATACCACATTTGCGACCTTTCGCCATGCTATGCTTAGTCTTTTTATTATACCACAACCGTGTGGCGCGAACATCCCTTAGTGGATGTTCGCCGTCAGGTTATAGATCGGGATCAAAATAGAGGCGAAAAGCAGCCCGACCATGACTCCCATGCCGATCATCATTATCGGCTGGATAAGGTCGACAAGATTGTTGGTGACCTCATCGGCCTCGCGCGTATAGATATTCGCAAGGCGCGTGAACATATCTTCGGTCTTGCCGGTGGTCTCGCCCACCGCGATCATCTGGGAAACGAGCGGCGGAAAATAATCGGGATATTTCGCGATGCTTTGCGACAAGAGCAACCCCTGACGGACATCCTGCGCGACATCGTGCACTACATCGCGATACAAGCTGTTTCCCACCATGTGACTGATTATCTCAAGCGCCTGTGCGATGGGAATGCCGCCGTGCACAAGGAGCGCCGCCGAATTGCCGAACCGCGCCATGACGACCGGTGCGGTCACTTTCTTGACGACCGGCACCCGCAATTTTGCCTCATCAAGGAGAGCTTCGCCCTCGTCGGTCTGAAGATAATTCACCATGAGGAGACCAACGGCAACCACCGCGACAACGACCGCAGGCCACCATTTCGAAAGGAATGTTCCGGTGTCCAATAAGACCTGCGTATACCATGGTAAGGCAACGCCGTTCTGGGCAAAAACGCTGCCGAGCGACGGATAGACGAACGTGAGCAAGATGAATGCGACGACGACGAAAAGGCCGAGAACGATACCCGGGTAGATAAGCGCGGACGATACCTTGCTCGCAAGGATACCTTCTTTTTCGGTATAGTCGGCGAGGAATGACGCGAGCTCGCTCATGTTGCCGGTGACCTCCGCGGCGCGGATCATTTCAACATAATAATCCGGAAAGACCTCCTTTTGACGCTCAAGCGCTTGGGAAAAAGAGAGTCCCGCGTTGATGTCTTCGGTAACCTGATAGATGGCCTCCTTGAGGGTCTTGTTGCTGGTCTGTTCGTTGAGTATCTTGAGCGCGTCGCTGAGCGGCAAGCGCGCCTCAAGCAGGGTTGCAAGCTGTCGCGCAAAGACGATCAGGTCTTTCCGGCGCGCGCGGGCAAAGAATGCCGAGATGCGATCAAGAAAACCCGGCGGCGCCTCAGCGGCGACGCTTAACACAAAGAGGTCGTGACTGGTGAGGATCGACACCGCCGTGTCACGGTTGCCTGCCTCGACAAACCCGACCTGCACTTCCCCATCTTTTGTTTTGGCCTGATATTTAAATTTCATAGGGAAAAATACTGCGCTACGTCCGCTCCATAAGGATGCGAAGTTCGGCGGGGTTCAGAGAATAGAGTTCCGCGTTCTCAAGCGATATCTCTTTGTTCTTCACAAGATTCACCAACGAGCGGTTCAGTGTCACCATGCCTTCCTGGAGGCTTGTTTCGATAACGAGATCGATCTGGTATGTTTTGCGCTCACGGATAAGATTTCGTATCGCGGGATTCACGATCATGATCTCGGCTGCCGGTACGCGGCCTCCGGAAATGCGCGGCAGAAGGCGCTGCGAGATGATCGCGACCAGCGTCGCGGCAAGCTGCGATGTCACCTGCCCCTGTTGCTCCGGCGGGAACGAATCGATGATGCGGTCGATCGTCTGCGAGGCGGAATTCGTGTGCAATGTCGAAAGCACAAGGTGACCGGTTTCGGCGGAGGTCATGGCAGTACTGATAGAAACCGCATCGCGCATCTCACCGATCATGACGACATCGGGATCCTGACGCAAAACCGTCCGGAGCGCCGAGTGGAAGCTCAACGTGTCATTGCCAACCTCGCGCTGGGAGACCATGCACTGATCCTGCGTAAAAAGATATTCGATCGGATCTTCAATGGTAATAATGTGGTCGGAGCGCGTGTGGTTGATCTCATCGACGATCGCGGCGAGGGTCGATGACTTCCCGTGTCCGGCGGGACCGACAAGCAGTACAAATCCCTGCGAGAGCTTGGCCAGATCGTGGAGCAGCGGCGGAAGATTCAGTTCTTCGATCGTCTTGATCTGTGCGGGCACCAAGCGGAGCACAGCGGCAAGATATCCGCGCTGGAAATAAACATTCGCGCGAAAACGCGCCTTGTCCTCAAAGCTGTAAGCGAAGTCGAGTTGGCGCTGGGTGATCAATTTCGCCTTTTGCTCGGGGGTAACAAGTTCCCCGATGACGCCCTCCATCATTTCGGGCGTGAGAAGCGGTTCTTTTTGCAGCGGGATGAGGACGCCGTCAATGCGCAACGTCGGATGACGCCCCACGGCAAGATGCAGATCTGAAGCATTTTGCTTCGCCGTTGCCGTCAGTAAATCGATCAATTTCTGTTTATAATCGTCCATAAGTATGTTTAGTATACCATAATATTTTTAGGATAGTCATGGGGGCAATGGAAACCTCTTTGTCTTTTGCGCTCGTGCGAAGACGAATTCGCGAAAAAGACAAAGAGGTTTCCATTGCCCCAAAATCGGCTAAAAATATTACGATATACTAAGCTTCCTCCGTTTCACGGATTATTTCTTCAATCGCCACGACCCCTTTGAGGGCCTTGATCACACCGTCCTGCCGCAAGGTGATCATCCCCTGATCCTTGGCTGCTTTCGCGATCTTCTGGGTGGTCGCGCCCTCGATAATGACCTGCTCAAATTCGGGGGTCATAAGGAACGCTTCGAAAATGCCGGTCCTTCCCACCACGCCACGGCCCTTGCACGTCGCACAGCCCTTCGCGTGGTAGATCTGATATGGCTCCGAAAATTGCGCCGTGACATCCTGCGGCAAGCTCGCCAACGCGCGCCCGATGAGCTTCTGGACTTCCGGCGCGGCCTCCTCCGGCGCTTTGCAGTCAGGGCATAATACGCCGATGAGGCGCTGGGCGATGACAAGACTGAGCGACACCGGCAACAGGAACGCCTCAACCTTCATATCGATAAGACGCGGGATGACGCCGGCGCTATTATTGGTGTGGAGTGTCGAGAGCACAACGTGGCCCGTGAGTGCCGCCTGCACGGCAAGTCCCGCTGTTTCATTATCGCGAATCTCACCGACCATAATGATGTCCGGGTCTTGGCGCAATATCTGACGCAAGCCGGAAGCAAAGTCGTAACCGATCTCCGGATGTACCTGCGACTGGTTGATCCCGGAAACAAAATATTCCACAGGGTCTTCCAAGCTTACGATATTCACGCTTTCCTTATTAAGCGATTGGAGGAACGCATACAGCGTTGTCGTTTTACCGGAACCGGTAGGGCCGGTGATGAGCACCATGCCGAACGGCTTATCGAGGCCGGTCTGAATGGTCGTGCGCGTCTGTGGAAGAAGATCAAGGCTTTCGAAATTCTTGAGGCCGGTCGTAGGGTCGAGCACGCGGATCGCGATCTTCTCGCCAAGCGGCGTCGGAAATGTCGCGACGCGAAAATCGATGTCGCGATCGAAAATTCTTGCGCGAAAACGGCCGTCCTGCGGGATGCGCGACTCATCGATCTTCAAGCTTGAGATGACCTTCACGCGCGAGGCGATCGGCTGGGAGAGCTCCTGCGGAAGCGACGCCACCTGCTGGAGGTCACCGTTGATGCGGAAACGGACGCGTAACGATCCGCGTTGCGGCTCGATGTGCACGTCGGACGCCTTGTTCAACACCGCTTCCTTGAACGTGTCCGAAACGATCCTGATGATCGGCGCATCTTCATCGGTGCCGCCACCTTCAAGGGAGATCGACTTATCGCCGCCCTCGCCGCCCTTCGCACCAAGCGATTCGACCGCCTTGGCGATCTCGGCGCGGAACGGAGAATATTTTGCAAGCACCGCACGCCAGTCACCGTAGGCGATGAGATAAACACCGAGATTCATCTGGTTCTGCCGGGCGATGAATTTCATCGCTTCCTGCGCCTTCGGATCTTCCGGGTGGAGCATACCGATTACCAAAAGACCATCCTGCACGCTGAGCGGAATTGTTTCATACGTTCGCGCCGTCTCTTCCGGAACAATGGCGAAAAGCTTCGGGTCGATGGACGCGATATCAACCTTCTTATAAGGAATTTTCAACAGTTCGCTCTTCAACTCCGCGATGTTCTCATCGGGAATGATGCGCTCGTTCGCGATAAGGTCTTCGACCGATTTTCCGGTAACCAAGGTATCGCGCTTAAGACGGGCGGCGATCGTAGGGTTCAATAATCCCCGCGTTTGAAGTTGCTGGAGAAGTTCGTCTGATGTCATGGGTATAGTGGGAAAAATACTACGGACTCAGGAAGGGGTTCGGCCGTCCTACCGAGGCCGGGCCCGTAGGACTCGGCGGCTGGATGGTCGTTCCGTGCAATATGGCTTGGAACGCCGCGCTGTTGATGACATCCTGCGGCTGGATGGTCGAACTTGCGAGCGGTGCGATCGCGCTCAAACTTCCCGTCGTCGGAAGCACAGCAGCCTGCGGCACCGCAAAGAATATGTAATATATCGCTATGCTCGCAACAATAAGAAAACCGAGCCATGCAAGAATGGCGAAAATGTGGGTCGGCTTTTTTTCTTCGTCAACGATAATTGCCATAGGTGGTGGTTATGAGGATTGGTAATATGCGACGACTGTTAATGTGTAAGTGAAAAGATCTTGCGAGGTGGTGGCCGACGCTCCATTGATGGAAGCAACGGGATTGATCCCGATCGCGGTCACGTCAAAAACACGGATATTGTTCTCAAGCCCTTGTAGAAATGTCTTGAGCGATTCATAACTGCCCAGGCCAATGATCTGGAAGGAAAGCGATCCTTTCGGCTTTATGATGGTCCCTATCCGCGCCGCGGCGCCCGTTCCAGCAGTGTCGGACGTAGCCGCAGTATTCGCGGTCGAACCCTGAGCTGAAACAGCGATATTCTGGATGGTGATCCCGCTGTTCGCCGCGATGCCATAAATCTGCGCTAGTGCTTCCGAATTATCCTGCCCGATAGGCATAGCAAGACCGACTTCCTGTGCCTGTGCGGATTGGCTTTGATAGGTGGAAACGATCCCCTGCGCCTGTTTCGCCAATTGCTGCTCGCTCACCAACAACGCTTGCTCGCTCTCTTCCTGTCCCCGCAGGGATTGGACATTCGCATATTCCGGCTCAATGACGTCAAAAAACACGACGATCGCCGCCACGAGAAGGAGCAGGGCGATGAGCGTACTTGAAAGGCGTTTTGTGGTTTGTTTCATGGAAGCTCGCTTTTATAGTGATGGGCTTGAAAAGATCGAAGGGGCCATGGTGAGCCCGACGTTGAAAGTGAATCCGTTCCCGGACTGCATGACGCTCACGCCCGACAAGGAAACGCTTGCCACGTCGGGGGCGTTCTCAAAAATCGCGATCTGTTGATTGATGTCGGCTTCGGTCTTTGCCGCGCCTTTCAGCGTGACCCTGCCGCCGTCAGAAAGCTGGAATGTTTGGTAATACACGTTCGCTTCGGTGTTTTTCTCAAGCCATGAGAAAAATTGCGACGTAAACTGATGGTTCGCGAGCGCGGTCTTTAGATTCGCCGTTTGGGAGTAGAAACTTACGATCTGCGCCTGATCGGTCGCCGGCACCGAAACGCTTGCGGCGTGAACGGCATCTTGAGTGCTCGCGATCTGCCCGGTCCAATATGGCTCGGATCCGAATTTAAGACCCACGTAGATAAGCACAACAAGGAAAAGTATCCCGCCGGAAAAAAGCAGCGCATCCCACGCCCATCCTTGCGAATTGGGCGTTTCCCTTCCCATCTGTTCGATTACCTGTTGAGGAAGTGGCATTGCCTTTATTCTAACACCAAACGTCGTTCTAGGTAAACTGCTTTATTCCCAACCCAAGGGCAACCGCAAGCAAAGGATTGAGTTCGGGAATGAATGGCGCGATCTCCGGAGGATATTCGAATCTCGTGAACGGTGCCGCCTTCACCACGGGCAGCCCGATCTCCTTTTCGAAATATTTCTCAATGCCAAGCAGGTTCGCTCCCCCACCGGCGAGAATGATCCGCTCCGCTTTCATCGAGGCGGGAAACTGCTGGGTATAAGTGAATTGGGCTTTTTTGACCTCGTTCACCATGGCGTCGACGAACGGCAACATAATAGAGGAAAGTTCATAATTCGGGCCCGTGCCGGCGATGCCACGTTCCCGTTTGAGCTCTTCCGCCCTGATGGGGTTGATGCCCAAGCTGGTGGCAAGCGCCTGAGTGAGCGACGCCGCCGCAAAATCGCTCTGCGAACCCCACGCCAAAAGACCCTTTTCCAAAAAAACGATGTTCGTAGAACGGCTACCGATGTCCACAATGATGGAAGAGATGGGGTCGCCGCCAAGCAGGCGTGCGATGCTCAAACTTTCGAGCTCGAGCGCGCGGAGCTTCAACCCGGCGCCGGCGAATATGCGCTGATATTTTTTTATCTCTTCCTGCGGGACGGAAACGAGAAGTATCTTTTGATGTCCGAAACCTTTCTCGTCCTGATAGTCCGCGACCTTCATCCAATCAAGTGCCACTTCCGAAAGTGGGAGCGGAACGTACTGTTTCGCCTGATAGACGATCGCCTGCTGGATCTCCTTCACGTCCATCGCCGGAAAATCGAGCAGGGTCGTAAAAACTTCGAACGGCGGCAATGATGCCACGACGTCGGTCGTCGTGGTGCCGATCTGCTTCACCACGGTCTTCAAAAGCTCCACCGCATCCTGCTCAAAAATTTTGAGACCGCTCGTTTGAAGCGCCTGATTGGCTCGGGCAAGATAGCCGCTCGATTCCAAAAAGCCATAGTTCGTGATGCGCGGAATTTTATTGCCTTTTTTCACTTCCACCACCTTGATCGACGTGGTGCCGATATCGACCCCGAGATACGAAGGAGCGGCAATGTTTTTTGTAATGAATGAAAATGGATTCGCCATGATTAATCTTTTCTTAATGATGCCATTGTTATTATAATACCATGAATTTTGAAGCTGTTTTGGATATTTTGTTCCCGCCGGAGTGTTTGGCATGCGGGAGACGCCTCGCAACGGGAACGTTGTGCGGGGCATGCAAAAAGACCATCGGCAGACCGCCGGCGATCGCCCTTAAAAGCATGGATATAGATGGATGCGGCAGATGCTATTTTCTCGCTGCGGCAGGCCGATACCATAACCACGTGCTCAAAACGCTTATCCACGCGCTGAAATTTGGTGGGATAAAAGGTGCCGCACCCCCGCTCGCAGAGATACTCGCACGTCACGCACGGACCATCAGGCTCCCGCTTAAGATGTTTCTGGTGATGCCTATCCCGCTCTCAAAAATACGGATGCGTGAACGCGGGTTCAATCAATCTGCGCTCATCGCTGAGCGCTTTGCCCGCACGCTCGGATTGCCGCTCGAAAAAGAGATCCTCGTGCGGACGCGGCATCGGAAACCACAGAGCAGGACGGAGACGCTCGCCGAGCGGCGTGAAAATATTCGTGGTTGCTTTGCCATCCGGAACGATACTGTTCTCGCTCAAAAGAATATCATCCTCGTGGATGATGTAAGCACGTCAGGGTCAACGTTTCTTGAGGCCGCGCGCGTACTCGCCGGTGGCGGCGCGGAAACCATCCTCGCCCTTGCCATAGCAAAAGCCTGACCCCGTCATAGGGAGACACCAATTATTGGGCCTGCGGCAGGAGCGAATTGATGGCGTCGCTTATCGCAAAAAATCCCTGGTAGGTATCGGAAAGCGAATCAAGTGATTGCTTGATGAGCGCGAGCGATTGGTCGGGAGAGAGCGACTGCGCAAGCGCATTCTCCGCCTCATTATTCTCTTCTTTCGCGGTCTGGAAAGAGGCATAGGCGGCGTTGAAGGCATTCTCCAGATCGGGACTCGCCGAAGCGCTTTCGATAAAAGCGACGGCCCGCTGGGTCTGGTCCATCCGCGACTGCGCCGTATCAAAAAGCGGTTGATTCTGAGTCCATAACAAATAGTTGTTCACGTTGCCCTCGAGGGGGGCATACGTTCCGGCGCGCCATGCGATTATTTCACGCACGATCGCCTTACTTCCCGAAATGCCGACGCCGTCGAGCTTCGATTCCTCGATCGTGTAAAAATTCGACGCATCGTTCAGATCGCTCAAGAGTTGCGACTGGATGTTCCCCGAACCGTCCGTCGTTGTCGCATTCGCAAGCGTACTTTGGAGCGACGCCACTTCCGTCTGGGCACAGGCGATGGTCTGGATGATGAGTTGTTTTCGCACTGCAAGCTCCTGTGTTATTTCCTCGCTTGTGCTGAGCGTCGGATCGTTCTGCACCGTAGTGATCTTGTCAAAATCGGCGGGCGTGAGCGCGCACGTATCGTCGGCGCGCGCGACGCTGACACGGGACATCAAAAATACCGACGAAAGCGCCGCAAAAAACGCCGCGCCGATGACTATTTTGAAGGACCTCATGCCGTTATTGTGATAATTGCTCAAGGGCTTGGTTGATGGAAAGCGTTGATGAACCCGCCCCGCTCGCGGTATCGGTGCTATTGCCCGCCGCGCTCGTTCCTGCCGTAGCCGGCGTCGCGCTCTTGGCCGAATGCGCCACGGTTTCCGCGATACCCAACATTGCCGTGGTCGACTCGGCAGCCGTTGAGCTCACTTCCGCATAGCTTATGTTCGCAAGTTGTATCTGCATATCGATCGCATCGGCTTCCGCATGCAAGCCGCCGGGATCGATGACCGAATACTGCATCGGCGCAAGATACTTCGTTCCGGAAAAACTTCCCGTGACCAGTAATATGAAAAAACCAACGAGCACGAGAGCCGCGCCCGTTTCCACTGTGTGTAAAAATATGAAAATGCCGCGCATGCTGATCGACGGTTCCGCCTTTTGCGGCGACGCCAAAATCATCCGCTTGGATTTTTCCGTAAATCCCGGATCTGGTTCGATATTCCTGAATTGTTTTATGGTTTCAAAAAGATTCATTGGTCGTTTCGTCTCCCAGCGCTTTCTTGAGTTCCTTGACGGCGCGGTGCTGGATAAGTTTTATCGCGCCTTCGGATTTCTTGAGGATGGCCGCCGTCTCCTTGAGGGAGACATCTTCCACAAAACGCATGATGATGACATCCTGATAGTCCGTCTTCAACGCTGCGATAGCCTTCCGGACATCTTCCAACTGGAATTTTCTTGCAAGGTCGTCCGACTCACGCTCCGCTGTGGCGAAAAGCTCCGGATCGATCTTTTCGATGCTTACCTCGCCCTTCTTCGCACGATAGTGGTCGATGACCTGGTTGCGGGCTATCCGATAAAGCCAACTCGAGAACGGATGTCCGCGATGCTTGTAGGACCCCACCTTCTGCCATGCCGACAGGAACACCTGATGGGTGATATCCTCGGCTTCCTCACGGCTACCTACTTTGATCACCACAAAACGATAGATCATCGCCTGATAATGGTCATAAAGGGAGCCAAAAGCCGAGGAATCGCCCCTAACGGCCCGTTTGATCAATTGCTCTTCGCCGTCTAACATAGAAAACGTATTATCTGTGGATAAGTTACTGGTTTAAATTCGGCTTTTACTGGTGATTTACGACGCGCGGGCCTCGGCGATTTCTTACTAAAAATGCCCTCAGCCGGGGCACCATCCCTTAATGGTAGCCCTTTTAAAGGCGAGCGTCAAAAGGTATACTTTCCGTATCATGGTTGGAAAATTCATCGTTATCGAGGGCAGTGACGGATCCGGCAAGGGAGAGCAGACCATCCGGCTCGTGAAACGGATAAAGGATTCGGGGAGGGACGTCGCCCCCTTCGATTTCCCCCGCTACGATGAGCCGTCATCCTGGTTCATAAAAGAGTATCTGAACGGAAATTTTGGGACACTGCAAGAAGTGGGGCCGAAGACCGCATCGCTCTTCTACGCCCTTGACCGCTACGCCGCGGCACCGGCCATCCGTGCAGCACTCGTTTCCGGCGCCATCGTAATATCGAATCGTTACGTTGCCTCAAATCTTGGCCACCAAGGAGCGAAATACGAGGACGAGGACGAACAAAGGAAATATTTTGAATGGGATCATGAATTGGAATATGCCATCAATAAGATCCCGAAGCCGGATCTGAACATCATCCTGCATGTGCCCGCGGAGATCGCGCAGGGACTTGTAGACCGAAAGAACGAACGCAAATATTTGGCCGGCAAAAAACGCGACGTGCACGAAGCCGATATCAATCACCTTAAAAGATCGGAGGGGGTATACCGGCGGCTTGCGGTGCTTTTCCCGGATGATTACTTTTTTATCGAGTGCGTGGAAAACGGAAAACTGCTTTCGATCGAGGAAGTGCACGAGAAAGTTTGGGCGGTAGCGCAAAAGGTTTTGAACGACACGCACTAAAAGACTATCCCTGCTCCGAACGTTCCTGAAGTCGTTGCTTGATCTTTTCTTCCTTCGCCGCTATCGCCTCTTCGGTGCCGCGGCGCGCGAAGTCGTAGTTGTTCATATCAACCAGCATGAATTTACCGATGAGGGGCAGCTTGTCCTTAAGAAGACGATATTTTTCCTGTTCAATGAAACGATAGCTCGGATGGCCCTGCGGACCGGTGCGTAATTCAGCTTCCCAAAAGAACTGGCGCAGATTTTCATATTGATAGAAGCGCACGCGGTACGCGAGAGGAACAAGATATTGCGCGAGTTGGGGCGAGTTCTTTTCGATCGCGGCAAAAAGAGGCTTGACCGAATCGAGCGCGGCGCGATAACGCTTCTCGAATCCGGCATCAATGACCTCCTTTGGTACATCATAGCCGTGCCTTACGGAAAAGAGTTGGCGCTCCTGCGTCATCATACGATGGCGATGAAGGTCGCGGTACGACCCGATATCCATAAGAATATCGAAACGTACAAAAGCATTTTCGAAAGCACGGCCAATCTTTTGCCAACGCGCATCACGGCCGGAAAGATAGGCGTTGAGCGTGCCGGATCTTTCTTCGGGAGAAAACCTCTTTGCCTTCGCCAGGCACTCGCTCCAACCGTGGTTGCTTGAGGCATATAAAATACCGGCGAGCACTTTATCTTCCGCATCGTGATCGTATTCCGTCAGCTCGACCACCGGATGCGTCGGCGGAACCTCGTCGGCAAAAAGTTCCGGCGCGGTCTTTTTTATCGCCTCGCGCACGGCCGCCGTCCGTCCGGCGAGATATCCCTGGTACCGTTTCGTTTTCTCATCGTTCGCCCTGAGCAAAAGCGACGGGATCTCCTTATCAAGTTCCTGCTTGAGGGTATGGGCGATCCAGCGGAATTCGCCAAGCTCATGCTGTGCCGTGCGGTTTATCGCATATTCAAGCGCCTGCGCATTGCCGCGGAACGCCACCTGCCCGAGCGTCGCCATCGGAAGCATGCCGCGCAGGGTGTCGAATGCCTTCTTCTCGAGCACGCCATCCTTTTCGTCGTAGTTCGCCTTGAACCAGGCCTTCATCTCCTCCACCAACGCGGCATATTCATCGAACAATCCGTCCAGAACCGCGCGATAATTTTCAAGGAGTCCCAGCTTCTCGAGGTCCGGCTTCGGGGTGTAGTAAAGATAATTGCCGCCGATCTTTTTGCCGAATGCGACGTATCGCGTCGATTTTTCGATCGGCTCGAGCCCTACGCGCTGGTCCTCGATATACTTCATGGCAACCTGTGAGATCCCCCAGAAGATCACGTGGGTGCCTGTCATCTGCGCGATGGAATCGTCGCCGTATTGCGAAAGCCATTTCGCGTAGAATGATTGCGCGCGTTGGTTGTTCAAAATGTTCTTGAACCCGTGCTCGCCGATGAAGGCGATCGTATCGCGCAGTTCCTGCGCGAGCGCAGGATCGCCCTGAAGGATCGGCTGAAAATATTCGTCGTGCAGAATGCGGACCAGCGATCCCGATGCGCGACTCGCGCGCGAGCACAACGCGCCGACGATCTCCGGCGGAAGATTGCGCATGACGGAAATAAATCCGTCAAGATCGCTTGCAAAAGGAGACAACAAAAACCGCTCCTCGGCCGACCACTCCTCGGCGGGAAAATCCGGCTTATAGGCGATAATATCGTTTTCCGACATTATTTTCCGAAGGTCATCCAATCGTTGTTCTTTTTGAAATTTCTCCAATAGTGAGACGCCTGCGGCTTCGTATCGCCGAAATATTTGCTGCCAAGCTTCGATCTTCCATACGGATGATCGGCGTGCGAGGAAAGCGGCGTGAACGATATTTGTGCGATCGGCATCTTGTAATAAAGCTTGATCGGCAACGGAGAAATATTATGGAATTCAAGCGTCATCTTAAGTTTGTTTCCGGGATCTAAATATCCTGCCGTCGCGTGAATGATAAGGCCCATCCTGCCGAGAGAGGACTTCCCTTCCAACCGCCCGACCATGTCGTCGGCGACGCCGACCGTTTCGTAGGTCATGCCCAGGCTGAATTCGCCGGGGTGGATGACGAACTGTCTCCTGGCATCGATCTTCACGGGTTCCATCATGTGGTCGATTGGCTCTTTTGGATCGATGCAGACATGATTATCGGTCCTGAAAACGAGAAAGTTGCCGCCAAGATGCAGATCGACCGATGCCGGCTGGAGCGAGCCCGGAAACATCGGGTCGATGACAATACGGCCCTCCTTTAATGACTTTTTAATATCGCGGTCGGAGAGGATCATTACTCCTGATTGTATTGTGCTTTACGCGGATGGTCAAATTATCCCCACCGAAGTCGGTTGCCGCACGCGGTGCTGTGAAAGGCGCTCGCAATGATTTTCGGGTATGCTCGAATCATGTGCGGCATCATCGGCTACATCGGCGACGAGAACGTGATCCCCATTCTGGTGGACGGTTTGAAGCGGCTTGAATATCGAGGCTACGATTCAGCGGGTGTCGCAGCGATAACCGACGGCAAAGTTCTTTGGATCCGCGCCGCCGGACGGGTCGCAAATCTGGAAGCGAAGCTCAGCGATAACGGCGGCGCACAAAAGGCCCATATCGGTATTGCGCACACACGTTGGGCGACCCATGGTGCGCCGTCAGAAAGGAACGCGCATCCTCACGCCGACTGCAGCGGCACCATTCTTGTCGTCCATAACGGCATCATCGAAAATTATGCGGAGCTCAAGAAAGACCTGATATCCGACGGGCACCGATTTTCTTCGGACACCGACACGGAAGTCCTCGCGCACCTGATCGAAAAATATCATCGCAAAAAATCGGAGGATGACGAGGGCGACGAGCATGGACTCTTCCACGCCGCACAGCGTGCCCTTAAAGAAATACGCGGCACTTACGCGATCGCCGCGATCGCCGCGAACGATCCGAAAACGATCGTCTGCGCGCGAAGCGCGAGCCCGCTCATCATCGGCGTGGGCGACGGCGAGAACATCATCGCCTCGGATGCATCGGCGATCCTAAGTCGCACCAAAAAAGTCATCTATCTCGATGACGGAGAAATCGCTGAAGTCGGAGCTGGTAATCTTGCCATCGAAACGCTTGATGGAAAAAAGGTTGAGCATGCGGTACGGACGCTGACCGTCACCCTCGAGGACGCGGGAAAAAATGGCCACCCTCATTTTATGCACAAAGAGATCTTTGAGGCGCCGGATGTGGTCGTGAACGCGCTGCGCGCGAACGGCAAAACGCTCGGCGCAGCCGTCGAAGCCATGCATGATATCGAGAATATCACGATCGTCGCCTGCGGCACCGCGGCGCACGCGGGATACGTCGGGAAATACCTTCTTGAAGCCTACGCCAATATCCCCGTCGAAGTTGATATCGGCTCCGAATTTCGCTATCGGAAGGCGCCGCTCCGCCCCAAAACGCTCGCCATCGCCATCTCGCAGTCAGGCGAGACCGCAGACACGCTGGCCTCGATCCGCGAAGCAAAGCGGCGTGGCGCGCGCACGCTCGGCATCGTGAACACGGTCGGATCGACCATCGCGCGGGAAACCGACGCCGTCATCTATAACCACGCAGGACCGGAGATCAGCGTCGCTTCGACGAAGGCGTTTATCTCGCAACTCACCGTGCTCACGTTGATCACAGCGGAAATGGCGCGGCGGCGCGAAAACGAAAACGCCGTTGGAGCGGAAAAGATATCTTTAGAAATTGAACTTCTGCCGATGCTCCTCAAAAAAGTCCTCGAACAGGAACCGACAATAAAAGCAACCGCGGAAAAATACGCGCATGTCCAGCACATGTTCTTCCTCGGACGCAACCACAACTTCCCTATCGCGCTTGAGGGCGCGCTCAAACTGAAGGAGGTCGGCTATCTGCATGCCGAAGGGTGCGCCGCGGGCGAGTTTAAACATGGGCCGATCGCGATGATCGATGCACAGACGCCGACGTTCTTTATCATTCCCCAAGACAAGACCTACGAGAAAACCAAATCGAACCTCGAAGAAGTGAAGGCGCGCGGCGGGCCGGTCATCGCGCTCACGACCGCTGGCGCTGCCGCAGCCGAGTTGCGCGCCTGGACCGACGACGTCATCGCTATCCCCGATTGCCACGAGGCGCTCATGCCTATCCTCGCCGCGATCCCCGTTTATCTTTTCGCCTATCACGTTGCCGTCGCGCGCGGATGCGATGTGGACAAGCCACGAAATCTGGCGAAATCGGTAACGGTAGAATAAACACCCCCTTCTTCAAAAGCATGATAAGAATAATGCTTTTGAAGAAGGGGGTGTTTATGTTATCTCAATCCTTTGTGACGAACGCTAATAGCACAACTGATATCACCACTAAAAAGAAACCGGCCCATTGATGGCGGCGCAGCTTTTCCTTATTGAAGAACAACCCCAGCGCTCCGGCAAAAGCGATATATCCTTCGCTGATACCGGTCGCTATCGCAATTGGAATATAAAGCATGGCGTATGAAAACGTCACCCATGCAAGATTATCAAAAAACCCGACGCTCAGAATGAGCGCTTTCCCGTTTTTGAAGTTGCCGCCAAGTTCATGCAATCGCGAGGTCGAGGCCAAATAAATAAGGGCGACCAGCGCAATAAAAATACTGGTGAACCAATTTATCATGAGCGGGCTCGTTTCCCGCGATCCCACGCCGAACAGAAAATTCACGATACCCACGGCAATGGTCCCCAAAACCGCCTGCCACACGCCGCGTTCCGCGCTGATCTTTTTAAGCCGCTGGAACGACGTCGTGGCAATAAGAAAAATGCCGACCATAAGGATTGCCACGAAAACGATCTGCAAAACACTAAGCCGTTCGTGAATGATATACGCCGCCAGAATGGCCGCTACGGGAATTTCCAACGCATAGATCGGTTCTACCACCGAAATTTTTCCCACCCGGAGCGCCTCGAAATCCAAAAGACCGGCGAACAGGATCGCGAAGCTCGCAAACCACAACAACATCCCATGAGCGTCCAATGAACGAGCGATGTCCTTATAAACAAAAGGGAGCAGAACGATTGACGCGAATGCCGTGATGTAAAAAAGAGCGACCCAATCCCCAAATTTTCTCGTGCTCCTTTGGATCAAAAAATCTCCCAAGCCCCATGAGAGCAACGCGACAAGCGCGAGAAGAATTCCCATGCGGAAAATTCTACCATTTCGGCCGCAACCAGACCAGACAAAACAAGCCAGAACAGAATACTCTTTTTCGACCGTTGTGTAATCACAGCAGGTCGAAAAAGAGTATTCTGTTCTGGCTTGTTCTGTCTGTGAGCGGGTAACGGGAGTCGAACCCGTATCTTAACCTTGGCAAGGTTACATAATAGCCGCTATACGATACCCGCGGCATTGCGCCCAAGGCGCAGAAAACTAGTTCCTATTATAGCCTATCGCTGGCCATTTTCAACTGACGGACAGAGCAAGTAATGCCATCTTCTTTTCGACCTTTAGCGTCCGCGCGATTCGGTCGAAAAGAAGAGGGTTTTGTCTTTCTGTTTTGTGCCCCCGCGAAGAATCGAACTTCGATTACAAGATCCGCAATCTTGCGTCCTATCCGTTGAACGACGAGGGCTCGTCGTGTGAGGTAAGGGGTTCTCCTTACCCCACGCTCCCCGCTCTTACAAAGACGAGAAGCAGGAGATTAGGTCGTGCCATTTTATGACCGTTGCGTCTGCGCAGCAGGTCATAAAATGGCACAACCTAATCTCCTGCTCAACGATACTAGAACCCGAGGAATTTTTCAATGGAATCAATAAGAGACACCTCGTGCTCGATCTCCCGAAGCACCGGCCTCAGATCCGAGCGAACCTCATCAAGACGCGCGATCGGAACGATCACCCGGAGCGGCGTCTTCAACCGCGCGCGAAAATAAAAATGGAGATCGGCCCACGTCGCATCGTTCTTGTTCACGCTCCAGCTTTCAAACTCCTTGAGCGAATGTATCTTTTGCTCGTGGATGGAAAGCTCCTCATCGGTCAGCACGAAATTGAGGACGCGCGGCGGACGGCTTCCCCACAGGATGAAAAGCACTTCCGCGATGACGATGAAGATGCCGAAGAGATAATTCTTTTGCCATACCGCGAACACGATGATGGCCGCGGCGATGATGATGGATGCCCAGTACCACGAAGCATCCTTTTCACGATGTTCATACTCCGGAGCGTCCCACTTGATCTCGAATTTTGCCATTGCCTTTATTGTACCACAGATCACAAACCAAAATCCCGCCGGGTGGCGGGATTGGTATTAGAAAAAGGATCCTTTTCCAATGGTTACAAAACAGCTTCTTTGAGGAGCTTTCCAGCGCGAAACTTCGGTTTGATGGAAGCTTTGATCTGGATCTTCTCTCCGGTCGCCGGGTTGCGGCCCTCGCGTGCTGCGCGCTTTGCCACGCGGAACGTGCCGAATCCTGCGATCGCCACTTCTTCGCCGCGACTCATCGTTTTCACGATGGTATCGAACACTGCATCGACGGCCCGTTCCGAAGCCGCCTTCGTCTCGATACCCGTCGCCTTCATCACCGCTTCGATTAATCCTTTTTTATTCATAATTTTTCGTTGATGCTTTTTCCGACCTTTGCCCATTCGTTCCTTATTATTATAGCAAAATCAGGGGAAAATCAACACAAGGGGGCGGCAAACAAAAACTCCCCGGCTTTCGCCGGGGAGTTTTCTATCACGCGAGGTCACAAGCGACGCGCGAAGGTATTGATCGCAAGACTAGAGAGGCAAGCCCGCACCCGACTGTAGATTTACAGGGGTCAAGGTATTTGCCTGACTCGTCGTCAAGTTGATCAATGCCGGAGTACCACTCGAGCCATCAAGATAGCCAAAGTCGGTATTGTTGACAATCGTTGCAGTGAGGGACAGACCCTGACTTGCGACAGTCGGGATCGTCGCCAAATTGCCCCAGATCGACAAGGTGTACGAACTGCCGGCGGTCACATCAAGCGGATTGGTTGATGTAGCGAACACCCACGTGATTGTGCCTGTGGCAGTGGTCGTGGAGGTCGCAACCGTGGAGGTCGCAAAGTGGTCGACGGTGTAGATGTCATTACCGCTCGGGTCATGCAAGGCTACGGTGTTCATGAACGCCGTGCTCGTGGTGTTGAACGTGAGCGTCAAGTTATTGAGCTCCGCATCACCAGAACTGTTCGCGGTGAAGGTAAGCGAACCGATCTGCGAGAAGCTTGCCGGAGGCAAGGTGGTCACAGGGGTCGCCGCTACACCGAGCAACGTCCTCAAAGTGGTCTGGGGGTTACCCGTCGCATTTGAGAGCGCCACATTGGCAGTCTTGTTCGACGTCGCACCGCGTGCAATCACGTTCTGCGTGGTTGCGGTACCGCTTCCAGCGGCACCGGCGTTGTTAACGGCCGCGATCGAAACAGTCGATGCACCCCAGAGGGCAGCCGAAGCGCCCAAACTTGCGGTGTGCGTAGAAACGATGGTAACAACATTACCACTGGAAGAAATCGTCGCTCCGGTAAGACCGAAAGCAGACAAGTTCCCCGTCAGTGTGGTTACGATGTCACTTGCCAACGTCGTCGCATCTGTAGTTGACGAAACGCCAGCAGCCGTAAAGGTCTGAGCCGGAGACGTTATTCCGTTGACAGTCACGTAATACGAGTAGTTACCCGCAGCAAGCAATGACGGCATATTGACCGTAAGGGTGCTTGATGCCGCTGTCGCAGCAACATAGTTGCTGCCAGCGCCCGTTTGCACGATCTCGAAGGTCGAGGTGGTGTTATCGGAGAGTGAACCGTTGGTGTACGATCCTGCATCGCCCTTAAGGGTGAGCGAGACCGAATTGCCCTGCGGAACCACTAACGCATTGGTGAAGCTGTTGAAGTTGTAGTCGTAACCGCCATTCGAAGCATCCCAGACCGGCGAAGCGGCAGTGCCGAGTTCCTGTGAACCATTCCACAAGCTGACATTGCTGAACGCGGCCAAGGTCTTCGACTGGCCATTTCCGAGAAGCGAGGTCGTCTGGACTTTGTCCAAGACATTCAACTGCGTGACTTTCACGTTCTCAACGTTCGAGGTTTCCGTGAAGCGGAAGACCGCAAGCGTATTGCCCGAGGTGTTCTGAACGATGATACCAGCCGGAGGATTGCTCGAGTCTGCAGCAATCGTGATGGCGGGCTGACCGCTGAAGTTCACCGTCTGGCCAGTGTACGTGGTGTTGGCAGGAATGTTCACCGAAGTGAACGATGTCGCGCCAGTACCCGAGTAGCCAACCAAGCTCGTCGCAGGGGTGTAGGTACCCGTTGCAGCGGACAAGGTGTCGGCATACACGTCAACATTCACGGTCTGACCGGCCGGAACATTGAACGCCGTACCAGAGAACGCATAGTTCGTCTCACCGCTCAACACACCCTGGGTCGTACCAAACTGCGTTCCATTCACAAAAAGTTTGAGATTCTGGAAAGCAGACAAGGTGCTGTCCGGGGTGAGTTTGACGGTGACCGTGTTCACATTTACGCCTTCAGCCGAAGAAGCGCTGAACGCATATGAACCGATCTTGAGGTTCGTCGTACCAGCAGAGACGCTCTGGGTTCCCAAAGCGTTGTTCTGAGATACCGACAAGCTCGAAGAAACGAGTGTCAAGGAGACACCGGTAGCACCAGCGGTGTTACCGATCTGGCTTGACGTCATACCCTGCAAGTTGCCGGTATCACCCGACAAGTTCGCAGTGATGGTATTGAAGCTCGCGCCAGTCTGGATGTCAGCCTTCAAGCTAAGGATGCGGGTCGTGTTCGCCGGAACAATGTAATTGATCGGCGAAGACGGCGTACCAAAGCAGTCGGAGTACGTGTCGCTGACCGTGTTATACGATGCAACGGCGTTCGTAGCCTGACAAACATTGCTGGACGGAGGCTGGTTGATGCTGGTGCCCACCTGGTTACCCGCATCATCCGTGATGGCGACGTTCTGGATCTCATTGCTGAGAGCCTGACCGCTCGCACCACCCAATACGATGTTGAAGTCGAGGAATTTCACCTTGACCGGCTCGCCCGCTGCGTAGATGTCGTACTTAGCCAACACTACCGCGGACTGGCCCTTTGCAATGTTACCCGTCGGGGTATTTGCATCCTGGTTGATCGTGATCTGACCGACCTGGATCGCAACCTGCGTACCGACGCCACCATTGTTCGTTACCGAGATGGGGACGTTGTACTGGCTGTCGATTGCCAAGACGTCATATCCGTTCAAGATCTCGAACTGGAAGTAGTCGCTCGGGGATCCTGTGACATCAGCCACAACCTGAACATTGTTCGAACCCGTGTTCAACTTGATCGCTGAACCCGTTGCACTGAAGTCGGCCAAGCCCGATGCCGGGACCGAAGACAATGTCTGACCAACCTGCGTACCGTTCACCATCAACTTCACGTTCTGAATGTTCGTGACATTCGCGGAACCAATAACGTGGAAGTTAAGATTCTGAAGGTAGACAGGGCTGTTGTTCACCGTAAAGTTCCAAGAACCAACGATGTTTCCCTGCGTACCAGCCGTCACCGTCGTTCCAATTGAGGACGAGGCGATCGTCACGTATGCAAGGGAAGGATTCGTTACGCTCGTCACCGTGAAGGTACTGCCCGTCAACGGGAACGAACCGGCCGGAGTGACCGCGGCGTTATTGCTATCAAACGCGGAAATCGCCGACGCGCTCTCTAAAGCGAAGCCAGTGGTGTTACCCGCGGAAAGATTTGCAGAAACGTCGATCGCGAGCGTGAGAGTTACCGTCTGACCTGCCGGAATCGACAAGTTCAAACCGGAGAAGCTCAACAAGCCCGAGTTAAGCGAGTTGTACTGGGCGAGAACCTGACCGTTCTGGGTAAGGTAGGCGCCAGCGACTGCGCTATCAGAAAGAACTCCAGTCTTCTGGAAGCTCACACTAGAGAGGGTTACCGGACCCGCGGTTCCTGCAGTGAAGCTCACTGCCAAAACCGGGACGCGCGATGATCCCGCGCTTGCGCTTGAGATCAAAGAGCCGGCGGCCGGATTGGTGGAAGCCAAGCTGACCGACATGCCAGTTGCCGGAGCGACAACTGTCGTACCGGTTCCTGTCGTCGTTGTGGTCGTCGTACCACCTGTCGTGGTTGTCGTCGTCGTTGTGGTCGTCGTACCATTGGACGCAAGATACGCCATGGTCTTAGGACCGAAATAACCTGCTGAGGGGGTGATACCCTTCGCAGCCTGGAACGCCGCCAAAGCCTTCTGGGTCGCTGACCCGAAGTATCCGGTCGGAGCTGAGACCGCTGTCAAGTATCCGCCATTGATCAAAATCTGCTGGAGCGCTGTGACGTCCGCACCCTTCGAACCAACTGTGAGGTTTTTGGTGAAGGCATACGAGGTCGTCGCCATTGCCGGCGTTCCCGAAGAATTCAATTGGCCCTGAAGCTGTTGGATCTGCGCAAGCAAGGCTGCGATCTGAGACTGAAGGCTCGTCGTGGTCTGTGCTTGAGCGAGAGGCAACGCAGCGATACCGACCGCCCACGAAATCGTGGTGGCAGTAAGAACTGCTGAAACCAATTTTTTATTTATGCTCATTTTAATTTTTATTTCGATTTTTTTAAGTTATCGACCTAAGAATTCTTTTCCGAATTCTTTAGCCGTCGACCTTTCCGTATACCAATTTTATTCTGGGCGCCGTTGCCGGCGCATCGCTCAATTCGCAAGTGAGGGTTGCAAACGGAGAGTGCGCAGAAAACGGGGTTATAGCTAAATAAAGAAAAAACTCGCTTTTGGGCGAGGCTGAATTATGAGCGCAATACCACTACGAAAAACAGGCGGTTGCGATCAATGGAAAACACTGGCGGTTCAGCCTCACACCGAACCTTGAATCATTATATACAACGCGGCGGAAAATAAAAAGTTACCGCCGAAACTGCCCCTATGCCAACTCCCGCAACCGATAAAACACCGACGGCCCTCCATCCCCTACCCGCTCGATAAGGTTCTTCTCGAGAAGGGATTGAAGGTCATATCGGATGGTCCGCTCGCTGGTATCCGGCAAAAGTTCCCTGATATCCTTCAAGCGGCAATTGCCGGATTGCCGGATTCTTTCCACGATGGTAGATTGCCGCATTTCCGCTTTCATATTATTTGCCGCACTATCGGCTACCGGCATCTCGCTTGCGGCAATTTCCATTGCCGGATTATTGTTTGCCGGATTATCATAAACCACCGGCGGAGGGGTCACTTCCGGTTCGGTTTTGGAAAAGATATCCGACAAGTTCAGCCGGTCGTTATTTGCCGCATTGCGGTACTCTATAATTGCCGCATCGAGTGTGTATATCTCCCCAAGGAAGATATTAGAGTTCGCCGAGCTAATTATGTTCACATCTCCCGCGAACTTTGCCAGACACTCGATCATTTGCAATGATTTGCTCGCCTCGACGTAATCCTGCCCTGCCGAAGCCTGAAGCAACGATCCCCCAAGCACCCTCAGCCTTTCGGAAAAATCCTTTTCTTCAATTTGCCCTGCCATACGAAACAAGGCGTAAGCAATCTCATAAGATTTCGTAAAAATAAAGCGATCCTTGCCGTTCTCTAGCATTGCCGGATTATACCATAGCAATTGCAGGATAGCAAGGAGAATGGCTTTCCGGCTCGTGATGAGAATAATTCGCCGGAAAGCCATTCTCCTTGCTATCCTGCAATTGCCGTATGGCTTTGCCGGAAAGATAAAGTTGCAGCAAACGGAAGAACCTAAAGAAAATAAAGCAGTAATCCGGCAAAACAAAACAGTCCCTTTCCGGCGAATTATTCTCATCACGAGCCGGAAAGGGACTGTTTTGTTTTGCCGGATTACTGCTTGTTGTTTCTCAGGTATTCTTCCGTTTGCTGCAACTTTTCCAACGTGCCGCAATCAAGGCGCTTGCCGGGAAATTCCCAGCCATAAATTCTGCCCTTAACGATCAATTCGATCTGCAGCGCCACCGCGAGCGGCAACGCATCGTCGGCAACGACCGGCAAAGTATCGGCAACCATTTTTAGATTGCGGAGTATGTCCGGGGTAAGCACATAACCGCCGACGATGATCAAATTCGAAGGTGCGTCTTTCGTTTTTGGCTTTTCAATTATCTTGTTTATTTTATAAATGGTCCCGCCAGCGAAGGAGGCCGTTGCCGCCTTCCCCTTTTCAAACCCAACGACCCCGAACCGCGAGACATCAGCCTTGGGAACCGCTTCCAGAAGCACCACCGACGCCTGATATTTTTTGAAGATCTCAAGGAGCGCCGGAAGTGCAGCCGGCTCGCCCGAAAGCACATCATCACAGAAACGTACCGCGAAAGGCTCGCCTTTCACGAGATCATAAGCCTGAGCGATCGCATGGCCATTTCCGCCCGGCGTTTCCTGGATGCGGATATGGAACGTAAGCGTGGGAAACCGCTTCTTGTTCTTTGCAAGATACGCCTTGAAATCCTTAAGGTGTTTGGGATTGATGATAAGTATCACCTCTTTTATCTTGCTCGCAACCGCCTCTTCAAGGACATACTCCAAAATGGGTTTGCCATTCACGGGAATGAGATTCTTTGGAGTTATCGCAGTAAGAGGAAGCAGGCGTTTGCCGAGCCCGGCAATGGGCAGTACCAATTTGGTGATTTTTTTCATATCTCTATTCTACAATCCCCAGCGAGCTGAGCCAAGTACCAGCACAAGCAAAGTGAATACGACGCTTGAGGTGGTAAGCAGCTTGGTACGCGAAAAGGTTCCGAAAAGGTAATACGGGAAGAACTCGATGATGAGCGTACCGATCAGAAAGACGACCACCGATTGATAAATGAAATCCAGCGGAAGGAAAAGTCCTACGATAAGAAATTGGAAGAAGAGAAGAAGGGCAATGAGCGTTGTGGTGCGCCGAAGGGGTTTTTGCGTGGTCGCATCCGCTACCGGCGCCCCGGCGTCGGGAGAAAAATGGCTTACAAAGCCACTGACGAGGCTTGCGAACAGCGCCGCAACAACAAACGCGCACAAAATGGAAAAGACTCCGGCCTGCCCAGCCATATCAAGATAAAAAATCCTCACGAGAAGGAACATAAGGATAAGCGAGAGCATCTCATAAGCGGACTTCCTGTTAATGATATAGAGGTCTTTGATGAGGAGAACATATAAAAAGATGACGCCGAAGATGACGGCGGCACACCATCCTGTCGGCTGAACAAAACAAAGCGCTAAGAGGGTAATAAATGGCGCGACCGCGATCTTTGCCTGGGATAAGGGGACGAAATAGAGGTAGAGCGCAACGGGGATGAACAGCCACCACGGGAGGATCATCCAGGCGACCGCAAAGACGCCGGCCCTTATAAGGGAGCCGCGCATGGAGATCGCCTTGGATTTTAGCGCCCGCAGTTTGCGCAGTGGCATTATTTACGGCGTGAACGTAAGCGCATTCGCTTTGAAATTCACCTTCACCCTCCCCCCGTCTTTGAATTCCCCACGAATGATCTTGTCCGCCAACCTATCAAGGATAACCTTCTGGATGAGACGCTTCAAGGGTCGGGCACCGAATTCGGCGCTGAATCCCTCTTTGGAGAGATAAGCACGGGCGGCGGGTTCGATGGCAAGCTTGATATTCCGCTCGGCAAGGCGGCTTTCGATAAGCTTGATCTGGATATCCACGATCTTCTCAATGTCCGCCTTGCGAAGGGGTCTGAATATAACGATCTCGTCGATGCGGTTCAAAAACTCCGGCCGGAAACCCGATTTGAGCGCTTCCATGACCTTCTCCCGATAATCGCTCTCCTGATGGGAAGCATCACCGCCGTCAGTGCTGAATCCGATGCGGGACATCGCCTTCAAATATTCGCTGCCGACGTTCGAGGTCATAATGATGATGGAATTCTTGAAGTTCACCGTTTTGCCCTTGCTGTCGGTGAGGCGGCCGTTATCAAGCACCTGCAAAAGTAAATTGAATACTTCGGGATGGGCCTTCTCGATCTCATCAAAAAGAATGACGCTATAAGGACGATGCCTGATCATTTCGGTAAGCTGGCCGCCTTCCTCGTGTCCCACATAGCCAGGCGGCGAACCGACAAGGCGACTGACCGCGTGACGTTCCATATATTCGGACATGTCCACGCGAATAAGGGCCTTTTCGTCGTTGAACATCAATTCCGCGAGGGCGCGGGCAAGCTCGGTCTTACCAACGCCCGTAGGACCGAGGAACATGAACGATCCAATGGGACGATTGGCGTCAGAAAGCCCTGCCCGTGCACGGCGGAGTGCGGACGCAACGGCGCCGATCCCCTCTTCCTGTCCGACCACCCGTTCGTGCAACACCTCCTCGATGTGAATAAGCTTTTCAGTGTCCGTCTCAAGCATCCGCTTCAGTGGGATGCCAGTCCACACGGCGACCACCGCCGCAACATCCTCCTTGTCCACCGCCTCCTTAAGGAAGCGATCATCCGGAACTTTACCACCGGCCCGGGCCCGCTTGGTGGCGGTAGCGCCGAAGTTTTTCTTTTCAAATATCTGGAAATCCTTTTCCGCCGCAGGCAACTCGCCGTAAATGATCTCTGCCACGCGCTCAAGGTTCGCCTCGCGCTCGGCAACTTCCGCCTCGCGCTTCAAATTATCAACTTTCTGGCGAAGCTGATGCAGGGTCTCGAATTTTATTTTCTCCGAATGCCATTTACTTGAAAGCTCGTCGTTTTCCTCTTTCAGCTTCGCAAGGTGGCCATCGATCTCCTTCAAGCGCGCAACGCTTTTTTGCCCTTCCTTTGAAAGCGATTGTTTCTCCACCTCCAACCGCGTTATCTCACGACGAATCCTGTCGATCTCCTTCGGCAAACTTTCCGATTCCAATCTTCGTGCAGCAGCGGCCTCGTCTATGAGGTCAACGGCTTTATCGGGCAAAAAGCGATCGGTGATATACCGCGCAGAAAGATTGACCGCCTCGATGATCGCCTCGTCGCTGATGCGCATGCCGTGATGGATCTCATATTTTTCCTTAAGACCACGCAAAATGGCGATGGAGTCCTCAATAGAAGGCTCTTCGACGGTGATCGGCTGGAAGCGCCGCTCAAGCGCGGGATCCTTCTCTATATATTTCTGATATTCACGAATGGTGGTTGCGCCGATGGCATGCAATTCGCCACGCGCGAGCGCGGGCTTCAATAAGTTCGAGGCATCGATCGCACCTTCAGCGGCGCCGGCACCAACGATGGTGTGAATTTCATCTATAAACAAGATGATCTGTCCGGCAGCGTTCTTCACTTCTTTTACAAAAGCCTTTAAACGGTCCTCGAACTCGCCACGGAACTTCGTTCCGGCGATAAGAGATCCCAAATCGAGCATCAAAACCTGTTTACCTTTCAAAAGCTCCGGAACATCGCCGGAAGCGATACGCTGGGCCAGGCCTTCCACGATGGCGGTCTTGCCGACGCCCGGCTCACCAATGAGGCACGGATTGTTCTTCGTGCGGCGCGAAAGCACCTGCATAAGCCGCCGCAGTTCCTCCTCGCGGCCGATCACCGGGTCAAGCTGGCCGGCCTTCGCTTTATCGCTCAGGTTGATCGCATATTTTTCAAGCACCTGGAACTTGCTCTCCGGCGTCTCGTCCGTGACACGCACCGAACCGCGGAGTTGGGCCAGAACACGAAACGCCTGCTCGCGCTTTGCGCCGAATTTTTCCAAAAGAGATTTCGTCGGACCCTGGACGTCGAGCAACGCCAAAAGAAGGTGCTCGCACGAAACGAATTCGTCTTTCTGCTGGGCGGCAATTTTTGCCGCCTGATCAAGCACTTTCATCAACTCCTGAGAAAGATACAATTGGCCGACGGAAGAATTGGCAAGAATGGGAGGAATGCGGTCGAGCTCCACCTCTATTTGCTCATCGAGTTTGGAAAGGTCGACTCCGGAGCGCTCAAGCACCGGAATGACCAGCGACTGCTCGTCTTCCAAAAGCGCCGCCAGAAGATGAAGCGATTTCAGCTCGCCGTGGTTCTTTTTTGCCGCGATCTCTTGCGCATTCTGCAACGCTTCCTGTGCTTTTATAGTAAAACGGTGAAAGTTTGGCATAAGGTTATTATAGGTTCGTCGCACCCCATTGTCAATCGAAGCACTAGATTGCTAATCACCCACCCCGCTATATTCCGGCAGGCCGCTTGGCCAAGACCACCGGCATGGTCATCTCCTTACCCTTTCGGTTGATCACCAGAACGACCGTACTGCTCACATTATATTGGTCGATGATGTTCCCGAGGTCGTGATCCGCGTCGATCTTCTCCCCGCTCACCGATTCAATGATGTCCCCGGTCTGAATGCCGGCTTTTGCCGCCGGTGATCCCGGCTCAACCGCAGGACCGTCGGCGTCGCCGCGGATGAGGGCGCCGTACGCTATCGGCAGCTTCTGGCTTGTGGCAAGATCGGCATCCACCGGAACATATCGCACGCCAAGATAGGGAACCTGGATCTGCCCTGTTGCTTCTACTGAGCTTATGGCCGATTTCGCCTGATCGATGGGGATGGCAAAGCCGATATCTTGCGCATCGGAAGCGATAGCGGTATCGATGCCGATCACCTCGCCGCGCAGGTCGAGCAGTGGGCCGCCAGAATTGCCGGGATTGATGGCAGCATCGGTCTGGATGACGCCCGTGATGGTCTCCGGAATATCGCTATCGGGCGCAGCCGCAGTGACCGTTCGGGAAAGTCCGGAAACGACGCCGACCGAGACGGTGTTGGAAAACTGGCCAAGCGCATTGCCGATCGCAATCGCCGTCTGGCCGAGCTGCAAGCCGTTCGAGTCACCAAGCGTCACGGTCGGCAATCCCGTCGCATTGATCTTGAGAATGGCAAGGTCCTGATTGGAATCGCGCGCGAGCACTTTCGCAGTGTAGGTCTTGCCGTCGTTCGTGAGCACCGAATAGGACGCATTCGTGTCCGAAACCACGTGTTTGTTGGTGAGGATCAGTCCGTTGGGAGAGATGATAAAGCCGCTTCCGCCGCCAACTTCCTGAAATTCTGTTTTTCCACTGTCGCAGGGCGTTGATGTCGGAAGAATGTCTCCGAAAAGTTGCTGGAATTCGGGGTCAAGGCCGTTAAGGTCGAAAGAATTGTCGGGGCAGTTCTCTATAATGGGAACATTCTCGGAAACGGTGATCGAGACCACGGCGGGCGACGCCTTTTGTACTGCGGCGATCACTGCCGCCTCATAATCATTGTCGGGTTGGTAAAGGACGGTGGCGGAGGACGACGAATTATTAGATAAAACACTCCGACCTCCCTTTGGTACGAGCGGCGAACGGATGTCATGCCAAAAGGTGATAAAAGGATTGCTTACTGCGGCGGGGATGTGTGGCTTGCGCAACCAGACACCAAAAACCACCACAATAACAACGACAATCGCAATGATGGTTGCTTTTCTTGTTCTCGTCATAGGTACTTCTCTTACTATTATATACCGACGAGCCGGTCAAAAAGTTTCACCACCTCCTCTTTTTTTGTTTGACGCCCAAGACTGAACCGTAGGCTGGATTTTGCCCGCTCTTTTGCATAGCCGAGCGCTTCAACGACGTGTGACGACGTCAACGCGCGGGCGCGGCACGCCGATCCCGCAGAAACGGCGATGCCCGCCAGATCCAACTTCACCACCATGTCTTCGGCAGTATGGTCAGGAATATAAACATTGAGGATGTTGGGCAGTGTCGCGACGGCGGCGTTATCATCGACTCCCCCGTTGACCTCGGCTGCGGGAAATATTTTTTTAATGTTCTTCAGGAGGTAATTGCGAATGATGAGGGTGCGCTTCGCTTCTTTTTTCTGCACCGCAAGCGCAATCTCCGCCGCCTTGGCGAACCCCACGATCAGCGGAACATTCTCGGTTCCCGAACGCAAACCGAACTCTTGACCGCCGCCCGCGATCTCGCCTCTTATATAGGAGGGCTCGGCCGTCGCGTTTTTGGCGTAAAGAAGACCAATCCCTTTGGGGCCGTAAATTTTGTGCGCCGAGAGCGTCATCATATCGACACCGAGCACGCGGACGTCGCAGTTCAAGAACTGGAAGGCCTGAACGGCGTCGGCATGAAACAATGGATAACGCGCGGTTTTTTTGAACTCAGCGATGATCTTGGCGATTTCCACCACCGGCTGAACCACGCCGATCTCATTATTGGCATACATGATGGAGACGATGACCGTCCGCTCGTTGAACGCGCTACGAAGCGCCGTAAGGCTGACAACTCCGGCGCGGTCTACCGGAAGATAAACCACCTCGACGCCATCGCGCGCCAGATCGCGCACCGTCTCAAGCACGGATTCGTGTTCGATCGCGGAGACAACCACGCGCGGCTGAACCCCGATGTGTTGTTCCTGCCATGCCCGCACCGCCCCACGAAGCGCCAAGTTATTGGCCTCCGTCGCAGAACCGGTAAAGACGACCTCGCGAAAATCGGCATTGATCAGCCGCGCGAGTTTTTCACGCGACGCGTCAACCGCAGCGATCGCCTCCTGCCCAAAATAGTGCAGTGATCCCGGGTTACCGAAATGTTTTAAAAAATAAGGCCGCATGGCCCGCTCTACGCGTATATCAAGCGGCGTTGATGCAGCGTAATCAAAATATATGTGCTTCATTTATAAGAGCGCCGGGGTTATCGACAAATTCGCAAATTCAACCTTGATGATCTCTCCTGTTTTTTTGTCCGGCATCATCAAGTAATTCTGTTTGCGATAAAGGTCGTAAAGGCCCTTGGTGAGTTTGACGTCGTTGATGCAATATTCCTTCAGTTCGTCCATTTTACCGTCGCGATAGAGTGTGATCGCCTCCGAGCCATGATGCGTCTTCTTTTCGCCAAGGTTCAACTCGGCAAGACGGTTCAGGCTCACCCGTTGGCCAGCGGACATCTCTATCTCCTCCAATAGATCGACGCGTTCCATTTCCCAAAGCCGCGGCGCGCCTTTTATCTTTTGAAAATATTGGTTAAGTACCGGGATGTCGTAGCGATTCATACTGAACCCGACGATGCGCCGCGCGTCCTCAAAAAGTTCCACCAGCTTATCCATCTCGTTCTCCTCATAGCAAAAATAGCGGCCCTGAAGGTAGGAATAGACCGCGACGACGGAGATCTTGAGCGCGGCGTAATTATCCCAGCCCACGTCGGGGTCGGTGAAAAAGTTCTGTGTTTCTATGTCGAAAACGAGGGTGTCGAGGGCCATATATAGATAATACACGACGCTTCCGGTATGTTATCCGGAAAACTCCGATGTTAGCCGCATCTTACCTTCGGGACGCGCAAGTGTCAATTTAATATCTTTTTCATCTAGTGCTAAACTTTGTGATATGGACAACATCATACAAGAGAAATTGGCGACAGCGCTCCGGGAGAAAAAACTGAACCGGACCGCCCACGACGAGATAACGCGCTGGATGACCGAAAAAGAATTCGAGGAGTTCGCCCCGATCCTCACGGAAAAGATACAGCGCGGCGATTGGGCCATGCTCATGGACGCGTTCTACCGGATCGTTATGTTTGGCACGGGAGGGATCAGGGGGGTGATGGATGTCGGGACCAACCGCATCAACAACTACACGATACGCTGGGCCTCCCAGGCATATGCGCAATATCTTATAAAATACCAGCCTGATTCGGCTGCGCGAGGCGTCGCCATCGCGTACGACAGCCGACATCATTCAGATGAGTTCATGAAGGAAACTGCCCGGGTGCTCGCAGCAAACAACATCCCGGTCCATATTTTCAAGTATTATCGCGCAACGCCGGAACTTTCCTTCGCGGTGCGCCACCTGAAGCTCGCCGGCGGCATCGTCATCACTGCAAGCCATAATCCCCCGGAGTTCAATGGGTATAAAGTCTATGATTCCAACGGCGTGCAGGTACTTCCAGAGGCCGGAAAGCTCATTGAGATGGAATTCAACGGCATTAAAGAGATCAAGAAAATTTCCTTCGATGAAGCGATCGCGAGCGGGGCGATACATTATATCAACGACGAGGTTGACGCGGCCTTCATAGCGGCGGCGAGGAATATCTCCGTCTACCCAGGACGGGATACCACCATTGCCTTTTCTCCCCTTCACGGCGTTGGGTCACAATCGGTGCTTCCCGTTTTGCAAGGCATCGGCTTCAAAAATATTTCCGTCGTTGAGGAACAGATGACGCTGGACGGGGATTTTCCCACCGTGAA
This sequence comes from uncultured Candidatus Saccharibacteria bacterium, assembly GCA_964416665.1. GTDB lineage: Bacteria > Patescibacteriota > Minisyncoccia > UBA6257 > 2-01-FULL-56-20 > JAKAGE01. Next base: position 82,695 of record CAYQFA010000001.1, on the reverse strand, counting down.
GGATCATTTTCCGAACCCGGAGCTTTTGGCGGTGTACGAAAAACCGATCGCGTTGGCCGAAAAGATCGCCGCCGACATCGCCATTGTTTCAGATCCCGATGCGGACCGGTTAGGAATAGCGATCGCTGATAGAAGCGGGGCCTGGGGGCCTCTGAGCGGAAATCAGAGCGCTGCACTCTTGGAATATTTCTATATGAACGCCCTTTACGAGGCAAAGGCCATGCCGAGCAACCCCGTCGTGATAAAGACCTCCGTCACCACCGAACTGGTACGCGATATCGCGGAAAGTTTCGGCGCTGAGGTCATCGGCGATCTTTTGGTCGGATTCAAATTCATCGGCGACCGCCTGCAACACCTGCCGGAGGAAAAGCACTTTATCATGGGATGCGAGGAAAGCTGCGGCTATCTTTTTGGTGACGCCTATCGGGACAAAGGAGCGGAAACGCCGGCGGTCGTGGCAGCTGAAATGGCAGCATGGTGCAAGGCGAACAGCACGACCCCAGAAAGGCTTCTTGAGTCCATTTACCAAAAATATGGTTACTACGCCCAACGCCTCTATTATCGCTCGATCGAAGGTCTCGGAGCTTTTGAACGAATGAATGATGCTATGAAACAGCTTCGGGGAGATCTGCCGCGGGAGATCGGCGGACGAAAAGTCGTCAAGGTCATCGACCGGCTTACTGGCGAAGTGAAAGACGGACAAACCGGAACGCTTATCGAGACAAGGAATTGGGATAGAGGAGACATGCTCTCGTTTTTCTTTAACGACGACGAGCGAAATTCCCTTCATGTGCGGCCTTCCGGTACAGAACCGAAAATGAAATATTACACCGCCGTGAAAGGCGATCTCCGCGCGAAAACAAAGGAGCAAACCGAGGAGGAAGCGAAGCTTATAGAGGAAGCAGCGGTAAAAGTATTCGAAGATATTCTCTCCAATATCACCATCAATATCCTCTGACCCGAGCGACACTATCGCGTGGGCGGAAAAGTGGTGGTAAAATGATTGCATCATGGCAAAAAAGAACGGTGTTAAGAAGAGCGTGAAGAACGACAGCAACGGCAAAAAAGAGAAAAGAAGCCCGGCTCCCGCCAAAGAACCCCTCCTCCATCCCGACGCAGCCAACAGCATTTGGGCCATCAGCTTCATTTGCGTGGCCATCGTGCTCGTTTTGGCGAATTTCGCACTGGCGGGCCCGGCGGGCGTGGCGATCTTCAACGGCCTCAATACCCTCCTGGGATGGGGTTACTTTATCCTGCCGGCGACCCTCCTTTTTACCGCAATCGTCCTTTTATTTTCAGGACGCAAAAAGATCTTGGGAATCACTCTCCTTGGGGCGGTACTCCTGATCCTTTCGTTCCTCGGTTTTATCGACATCCTTTCGCCCGGCAACGGCGGATGGCTCGGTTTGGTTTTGGGATCGCTCAAGGTCCCGTTCGGTACCATCGCCGCTCTCGTAATTGATATCTTCATCCTCATCATCTCCGTCATCATCACCGCGAACATTCCCGTAAAATTCAAGTGGCCGGAAAAGAAAGAAAAGGAGGCGCCTGTCATGGTGACGGAAGCGGGTGGTGATGTGGAAAAATTGGAGGAAGAAAAAACGGCGCCGGAGAAAGATAAAAAAGGAGGAGAAAAGATGGTTGATGACATAGAGGTCGTCCACCAAAAAGATGAAAAGGGCGCCGGAAAGCTGAAAAAGACAAAAATGCCGGTCTTCGCGAACTATGTTCCACCGCCGCTCTCGCTTTTGAACTCGGATATGAGCAAGCCGACCACCGGCGACCTCCTTGCGAATGCGAACGTCATCAAGCGTACGCTCGAGAGCTTCGGCATCTCGGTCGAGATGGGCGAGATCAACGTCGGTCCTGCCGTCACGCGCTACACATTAAAGCCCGCCGAAGGCATGAAACTTTCGCGTATCACCGCCCTGAGCTCCGACCTCGCGCTCGCGCTCGCTGCACATCCCATTCGCATCGAGGCGCCGATCCCGGGCAAGTCGCTCGTCGGCATCGAGGTGCCGAACCGCGCCGCTGCGCTCGTGCGCCTCGGCAGCCTGATGCATTATCCGGAATTCCAGGCCTCAGGACCGCTCGGCTTCGTGCTTGGCCGTGATGTTTCCGGCCAACCGGTGTTCGCGAACATCGAGAAAATGCCGCACATGCTGGTCGCCGGCGCGACCGGTGCGGGCAAATCGATCCTCGTCCACTCGCTCATCACCTCACTGCTTTTCAAAAATTCGCCGCAACCACTGAAGCTCGCACTCATCGATCCGAAACGCGTCGAGATTTCCATGTATGACGGCATCCCCCACCTGATCACGCCGGTGATCACCGAAAATAAAAAGGCGTTGAGTGTCCTGAAGTGGGCGATCTCGGAAATGGACCACCGTTATGAGGTGCTGCAAAAAGCGGGTTGTCGCGACATCTCAAGCTATAACAAAGCCAACCCGACCGAGGCGCTTCCCTTCATCCTCATCGGTATCGACGAAATGGCGGACCTCATGAGCTCTTTTGGCCGCGAAGTTGAAGGCGCCATCGTACGCTTGGCGCAAATGGCGCGCGCGACCGGCATCCACCTGCTCCTCGCGACGCAACGGCCCTCGGTGGAGGTGATCACGGGCCTTATCAAGGCAAACATCCCGACGCGCGTGGCCCTCCAGGTCGCCAGCCAAATCGACTCGCGCACCATCCTCGACACCGCCGGCGCGGAAAAGCTTCTTGGCCACGGCGACCTGCTCTTCCTCTCGGCGGAGCTTTCCAAGCCGAAGCGCATCCAGGGTTCATACATCACCGAAGAGGAATTAAAGAGCGTGGTGAGCTTCATAAAAGAGAACAACAAAGTACAGGTGGTGGAAACCGAAAGTGATAATATAGAGACTCATGCGGGCATCACGCCGCAAACATTCGAGGCATTTGTTGCTAATGGCGGAAGCGGAGGCGGCAACGATGAGGATGAAGACGATCTCTTTGATGAGGCGATCGCCGTTGTCGCCGAAGCAAAGAAAGCTTCCGCTTCGCTCCTCCAACGTCGCCTTAAAGTCGGTTATGCCCGCGCGGCGCGCCTGCTCGACCTTATGGAAGCCGCTGACCTCATTGGCCCCGGTGATGGCGCAAAAGCACGCGATGTGAATATCGAAAAGATAGAAGAACGGCTGTCGTAAGTGGACTAATTTCGCGATGCGCCTTAGAATCAGGACATATGAGCCCAAACGACACACCATTCGAGCAATTCTTTGCGGAAAAGATAAAAGAACGAGGCATTTCCCTTAAAAAGCTCTCCGATATAACAGGCATTGCCCCGACACATATTGAAAGCCTGCTGCGCGGGGATTACGAAAGCATGCCGTCGGCGCCGTATTTCCATGGGTACCTCGTCCATCTCGGCAACGCCCTCGATTTCGACGGCGAAGCGTGGTGGATGAAATTGAAAAAGGAAGGCGTCGTCAAAAATTCCGGCGAGCTCGACACGCTTCCGCGCAATCGTTTCATCAAACAATCGCCGCCAAAATATTTATGGGCGATCGGCGTGGCGGTGATCGTTTTGATCTATCTCGCGTTTCAACTTCCGCGCATTTTAGGAAAACCATCGATCGCCATCACGTCCCCCGATCAAAGTCCGTACACCACCTCTTCAAGCACGTTCGTTCTTGAAGGCACCGTCACAAACGCCGATTCGCTTTATTTGGTAGGCGATAATCAGGAAGCGAGCGATAGCCAGGAGATAGCCGTCGCTTCGGATGGGTCGTGGCAGGAGCCGGTGTTGCTCGGAAGCGGCTTGAATTCGTTCAAAATAGCCGCTAAAAAATTCCTCGGCGGCGAGACGGATGTTATCGAACAGATCGTCAATACAAACACGAACGCAACGGGAAGCGTCAATAATTCCACAACTGCCACATCAACCCCGGTTTCCGGGCCTGGCGCAAGCACTACCACCGGCACCGCCACCTCGACCCGACTTTAGATTTTTTTAATGTGTCTTCTGGTATAATGAACCCATGACACCTATAAAAAAGCATAAAGGAGCGGCGCCTTCAAAAGCCGCCAAACAAACCAGCCCGAAGGATTTTGAGAATCTCCTTTCGTCCATGCAGGAAAAATTTGGCGCAGGATCAATCATGCGTCTTGGCGAAGTAAGTAAAGTGGACGTTTCCGTAGTCTCCACCGGATCCTTCTCTCTCGACCTTGCCCTCGGCGTTGGCGGACTTCCACGCGGGCGCGTCGTCGAGATATTCGGCCCCGAATCCAGCGGTAAGACCACCCTCGCCCTGAACGTCGTCGCGCAGGCCCAAAAACAGGGCGGAACGGCGGCATTCATTGACGCGGAACATGCCATGGATCCTCAATACGCGGCGAAACTGGGCGTGAACGTGAACGAGCTGCTTATTTCCCAGCCGGACAGCGGCGAGGAAGCTTTGAATATTCTCGAAAGTTTGGTGCGCTCCGGCATGATATCGGTGGTCGTTGTGGACTCCGTCGCAGCGCTCGTACCGCGCGCAGAACTCGAGGGTGAAATGGGAGAGCAGCATGTGGGACGCCAGGCACGCATGATGGGTCAGGCGCTCCGCAAACTCACAGCGATCGCGGCGACCAGCCAGACGCTCGTCATTTTTATCAACCAGCTTCGCATGAAGATCGGCATCATGTTCGGTAATCCGGAAACGACCCCGGGTGGTCGGGCGCTCCCTTTTGCTGCCTCGGTGCGTATCGATATCCGCAGAATTGCGCAGGTGAAGAGGGGTGAGAATGTCGTCGGTAACCGCGTGAAAGCGAAGGTGGTAAAAAATAAAGTCGCCGCGCCGTTCAAATTTGCGGAGTTCGATATTCTTTTCAACGAAGGCATCTCCTATGAGGGCGATGTTTTGAATGCAGCGGTCAACCGCGGCGTGGTAAAAAAAGCGGGATCAAGTTTCAGCTTCGAAGGCGAGCGGCTTGGTGTTGGATTTGAAAACGCGCGGACAAAGCTCAAAGAAGATAAGAAGCTGCTCAGCGCGATAAAAAAGAAGATCGCGGAAACTCCCGTCGGAGAGGTCGCTGGACCGGAAGGAGAGTAAAGCGCACATAAAGCGCAGCCGCGGACGATGACCGGCTACGGGGTCGTTGGAGTTGCCGCGGGTGCCGGCGTTTGGCTCGCGGAAGAATTAAAAACGGTGTATGCAAAATACCCTACGACTGCGAGGGCGACGAGGGCGACGATTATGACCAAAACAGGTCCCAAAAGCGATCGCAATGATGTGCCAACGGCACCGCTTTGTCCCCCGGCGGTTTCTGCCGCCTGTGGCGCTCCGTCCTGCATGGTCAGCCCCGTGACCGCCACGTTCTCGAAGCGCGGTGCACCACCGCCGCTTCTCGTCATAGATTCCAAATCGCTGCGCATGGTGCGGACTTTCACTTCCGATGGAGGTGGCGGTGCGCCGGGAATACTACCTTGAAAGTTAGAAGTATTTTCCATTTGTTTTATTCTAGCACAAGAGAAACAAAACAACCCCACCCTCTTTTGAAAACCGTTGTGTCCGCACAGCAGGTTTTCAAAAGAGGGTGGGGTTGTTTTGTTGTTTTACCCTTCCATCTGTTTCAACGAAAGGCCTATCTTGCCGTCTTCGGCCTTGATGATCTTCGCGCGGACGAAATCGCCAAGTTTCACCACGTCTTCGACGTTCTTCACGAACCCCTGCCGAAGCTCCGAAACGTGGATCATGCCATCACGGCCACCGCCGATATCGACGATCGCGCCGAATTCAAGGATCTTCACGATAGTGCCCTCTACGATCTCGCCAACTTTATATTCCTTGGTCATTCCCATGATCTCCGCAACCGCCGCCTCGACTTTTGCAAGGTCGGTACCGGAAACGAAAACGCCGCCGTCCTCTTCAATGTCAATGCCAGCCAATTCGTATTTCGCGATAAGACCGTTGATCATCTTGCCGCCAGGGCCAATGACCGTACCGATCTTTGACGGATCGATCTTGAACTGACGGATGGTCGGAACGAACGGCGAAAGTTTATCGCGATGCATCGGGAGGATCGCCTTCACAGTCTTCAAGATGTGGATACGCGCCTGCTTTGCCTGTTCGAATGCCGCGGCCAGAATTTCGATCGTGAGCCCGTCCACTTTGACGTCCATCTGCATGCCGGTTACGCCATCATCGGTCCCTGCAACCTTAAGGTCCATGTCGCCATGATGATCTTCCGGTCCCTGGATATCGGTCAGCACTTTGTAGTGGTCGACATCGCTCATCATGAGCCCCATCGCAATGCCTGCTGCCGGCTTTTTGAGCGGTACGCCAGCGTCCATCATCGAGAGCGCGGAGGCGCACACGGTCGCCTGCGAAGACGATCCGTTCGATGACATGATCTCAGAAACCACGCGGATGGTGTACGGAAACTCCTCTTTCGAAGGGAGCAACCGCTCGAGCGATTTGCGCGCCAGATTACCATGACCGATCTCGCGACGGCCCGGCCCGCGGAAGTTGCCGACCTCGCCGACGGAATACGGCGGGAAATTATAGTGCAAAAGGAAGCGACGCTTCTCATTGGTTTCCATACTTTCAATGAGCTGCTCGGAACCCGGAACGCCAAGCGTCGTTATCGCGAGCGCCTGCGTGTTCCCGCGTGAGAAGAACGCGGAACCGTGGACGCGGGAGAACAGGCCCACCTGACCATCAAGTGCGCGAACCTCGTCAAGCTTCCTGCCGTCAGGACGCCTTTCCTTTTCCAAAACATTCTTATGAACGAGGTCATTCACCATCTCCTCAAAAAGCGATTCCACCGCCTTCCAGTTTATCTTTTCTTTCGTTTCCGCGAATTTTTCCTTAAGGTGAAGGTTGAGTTCATGGTTCAACGCGCCCACCGCGGTCGTGTGCTCCACTTTCGTCGGCTTGTATATCGCATCCTCCAACTTGTCTGCCAAGAATGCCGTCACTTCCGCCTTGAGTTCCGGATCGGGCTCAACGAGTGCAACCTCGGCCTTCGCTTTGCCGATCTCCTTTTGTATCGTTTCCTGGAACGCAATGAGTTTGTTGATCTCCTGCTGCGCAAGCTTGAATCCTTCAACGACGTCTTTTTCCTGTGCATCCAGTCCGCCAAGCTCGATCATATTGATGCGATCACGGGAACCCGAGACGAACGATTCGAAGACGTGTTCATTTTTCGCGATCGATGATTTGTCCGCATTGACCTTGAAGCCGTCCGCGAACTGCGCGACGTGGACGCCGGCGACCGGACCGCCCCATGGAATGTCGGAGATGAACAACGCCGTGGAAACGCCGAGCAAACCGACAAACTCCGGCGTGTTTTCCTCGTCGATCTGCAACACAGTGACGACCACTTGGATATCACGGCGCATGCGGTTATCGAAAAGCGGGCGGATGGTGCGGTCGATGAGCCGACCGGCCAGTATCGCCTCTTCGGAAGCGCGGCCTTCGCGACGGACATAACGGCTGCCGAGTATCTTGCCCGCGGCGTAGAACCTCTCTTCGTAATCAACCTTAAGAGGAAGATAATCAAGCTCGATATCTTTGCGACCCATGACAGCGGTCGCCAATATCACCGTCTCGCCGTACTTCGCGATCACCGCGGCGTTGGCCTGCTCCGCGAGCGCCGAAATCTCGATTGTTAATTTTTTACCCGCAATTTCCGTGGAAAATTCCTTTTTTTGCAACATATTTTTAATTTTGAACCGCGAACCGGAGGGAGTCTTGTCATCCTGAGCTTTGAGAAAGATCGCTGCGGCCCATGCCGTTTTGACGGATCTCGCGCAAAGCTCGGAATGACATCCCCTTTATCGCGCTTCGGTTAGTTAATTTATTTTTGATCTTTTACCGACTGCTACTTGCTGTACGTTTACTGCGGCCTTTTCGTCCTTGCGACATACCGCGACTTCATGATCGCCCGCGGAAGAGCCTCTATGTTTATGAACTCGTCCGCCGCCTCCACCAGTTTTGACGATGCGCTCCTTCGAAACGAGGCGATCTCGACCACTCGCCCTCCTGCCCATTTCACATAATTGACCAGCGGAATGTAATCGCCGTCGCCAGTGACCAGAATAATGACATCGAGGAACGGCATCATGCGGATGACGTCCACAGTGAGGCCGACATCCCAATCGCCCTTCTTAAGCCCGCCCGCGTAGATCTGAAGGTCCTTCATGCGAAGCTCAAGTCCGGCTTTCTCGAGCGCTTCAAAGAAACTCGCTTCGGAGGACATACCCCCGTTCGCGCCGTCGCCGGTACCATTCGATCCATTCGCGTTCGCGGATGCCGGAACGATCGAGACTGCCGCAGCCTGGTCCTTCTCGGCCATGCGCATATGCCCGCGCGGCTGTTGCGGTTCCACGCCCTCGCTCCGCACCACGTACGCCACGGCGCGAATGAGCTGGCGCCCGCCCACAAGATGCTTGATGAGCTCGGCGTAATTCACGCGCCCCTGATAAAGATTTTTTGCTGAGTGGTACAGATTCGACACATCAACAAAAATCCCAACTCGCTGGTTGGAATAATTTGTTCCTTGCTTCATTATTTTTTAAGTTCAAGCTTCTTGATCAACTTTTCATACGAGGCTGGCTCGTGTTTCTTCAGATACGACAGAAGTTTCCTGCGCTTGGAGACCATCTTTAACAACCCGCGACGAGAATGGTTATCCTTCGGATTTTTCTTGAGATGGGTGGCGAGTTCGCCAACCTGACGCGAAAGCATGGCAACCTGAACCTGGGCGGAACCCGTGTCTTTTTCGCTCGTTTTATGTTCCCCGACGATGCGGGATTTCACTCTTTTAGTAAGCATTATGGATTATGATACATCAAGTTGGGCTAAATAGCAAGGGCACATGCTTTTGCGGCCGTTGCGTCTTCGCAGCAGGCCGCAAAAGTGCGTACCCTTGCTATTTGGCTTTCCCTCTGGGGATTAATCTTGATTCTGGCTAACTGAAGAAGGATTAGGAACGCAAGGTACTCTTTGTTTTGGAGGTATGCCGGAGGCGCGTAGGCGCCGAGGCGTAGCGCGTTTTCAGCAGAAAACGACGCGACCTCCAAAACAAAGAGTACCTTGCGTTCCTAATCCTTCTTCACCCTGTCGTAGATATTCAACACTGCCTTGATAGAGTCGCCTACGGAGATATTATTCTGGTCGTAGAGCACGTCGCTTACGTCGCCTGCGGCCCAGATGCCGGGGCAGGACGTCTGCTGTGTTTTGTGATCGACGATCACATGGCCAAATTCGTTCAGCGTCACGAGGTCTTTTACAAAATCGGAATTCGGCACGAGACCGATCTCGACAAAGACGCCGTCGAGCGCCAATTCCTTTTGCTCGCCGGTCTTCGCGTCTTTGTAGCGCAAACCGGTCACAAAATCTTTTCCAATTACTTCCTGCGGCGCCGCATTGAAAAGAATCTCCACCTGCGGATGACTCTTCAATTTTTCCTGCGTGACAGGATCACCCCGCATGACGTCACTGCGAACCATCAAATAGATCTTTGACGCATAGGGCAGAAGATCGACGACCGATTCGAGCGCAGAATTTCCACCGCCTACGACCACCACGGTCTTACCGCCGAAGATCGGCGCGTCGCACGTCGAGCAATACACCACGCCCTTGCCGTCAAATTCCGCTTCGCCGGGAATACCGAGCTTTTTTCTCCTGCTCCCCGAAGCCATAAGGATGTATTTCGTCTCGAACGTTTTACCACCCTTTGTAACAACATCAAAACCGCCATCCTTTTTTGTGACGCCGCTCACAAGGTCGTTATCAACGATCTCGATACCCTGCTGCGCACGCAAATGTTCCTCAAGCATCTTCGCGAGGTCGTAGCCCGAGATCGATTTTATGCCGATCCAATTCTCGATCCCCGCGGACGTCAGCGACTGTCCGCCGAAACTGTCGGTGATCAAGAGCGTCTTCATCTTTTTTCGCGCAGCGTAAACCCCGGCAGCGATGCCGCCGGGACCGCCACCGATGATAATGACGTCGTACATCATATTGATGAAATTTTAATTGGTCGCTATTTCAGGCCAAGCGCCGCCTCGAGCTTCTTTTGATCAAACCCAACGATGATCGTACCATCAATATCAATGACGGGAACGCCAAGTTGATGGGACTTGCCCACCATTTCCTCCCGGGCCTTCAGATCCGATGCCACATTGAATTCGTCGTACTTGATATTGTTCTTCGCGAAAAATTCCTTCGTCATCTTGCAGTAGACACAGACCGGAGTGCTGTAAATGGTTACTTTTGCCATAGTGATTGTAAAAAATGTATTAATTGGTTTCCCGGCTTTTGCTGTTCTTTAATTTTTTCGTACGAACGTTTTCCGTGAGAGTAGGAACCGGAGAATCCCCGCATATCGCCCAGATATTCACAAGGATGAGGATGAGGCCGCATATCACATTACCCCACCGCGCAAGCGTAATATCCGAGAAACCAAGGAACCACGGGGACACAAGAACAAATGCTCCGACCATAAGTTCGATCCAGTGCTCTTTCACTCTCTCCATTGTAGAGGCCGAAATAATCGAAGTCAATCCAAGTTTATTTTGCAACGGCGTTTGCGATCGCGGTCAAAACCAAGGTCGGATCGGCGCCAACGCTGTTACCGGTGCTGTCGGTCACCAACACGCCATTCACCAGCGTCGCGGGAGTAGATGCAATACCAAGCGTCGTAATAAGCACCGCGCCGTCGGCTTTTTCTTGGGCCACCAAAGATGCGTATTTATTAGTATCAAGACAGCTTGTGAAATCCCCCATGTTCAAATTGAGCTGCTTTGCGATGCCTAAGAACAAGGTCCGATTGAGCACACCGTCATCTTCGGTACCACCCTTATTATCGTCCGCGAGTTTCGCGCTGTAGAGCGCGTCATGATAGGGCCAAAGCTGGTTCTGGTCTTCCGCGCACTCTGCGGCCTCGGCGGCAGCTATCGATTCGGGGCCGAGAAATGCGAAGTTTCTGAATACCATTTTCACTTTCCCGGTATCAATATACTGCTGAGAAATCGTCGGCTGGACATTCTGAAAATACTGCGCGCAAAACGGACATTGATAATCGCCATATTCGATGACCGTCACCGGCGCATTCTTATTGCCCAGAACGGCATCGCGCGGGCCAAGGGCAAGGATCGCGCTCGTCGAGGCCGATGACGGAACCGTATTGGTGGCAACGGCAATATTACCGCCACCAGCGGCGGCGGGATTGTTCGCCATCCCCCCGGGGGCAGAACCGCCCTTATAAAGGGTCATAAAGATAATGGCACCGCCGATCATGATGGCGGCAACGATGATGCTCACAGGAAGGATGATGTCCCTCTTTTTCCCATCACGCACCACGATCTCCATTTCCTCCGCACCATTTTCTTGTTTTTGTTCTTCCATAGCAATAATTTTATCGCGCGAGCGGATTTTATTCAAGAAGCGATAGAGTGCGGTCGCAAGCCCTATCGTCCCCGAAATCGGTTATACTATAATCTATCCCATGTTTCTGAACATCCCACTGGTGTCCTGGCTGCTCACGTTCCGCTACCCGATCGCCTTTCCGCTTGCCATCGTCGAAGGGCCGCTTGTGATGCTGCTTTCCGGCTTCCTGATCCGGATCGGCTTTTTCAGTTTTTGGCCGATCTATCTCATTCTGATGGCCGGCGACCTCACGGGAGACGTTTTCTGGTATTTCGTCGGACGGAACGGCGGACGGCCGCTCATCGAAAAGTATGGACGCTTCGTCAATCTTACCGAAGGGAACGTCGAACGTGCCGAAGGGTTTTTTAAGGACCACCAGATAAAGATCCTTTTTATCTCAAAAATCACCATGGGACTCGGCTTCGCGCTCGCGACGCTCGTCGCCGCCGGTATGGCGAAAGTCCCGTTCAAAAAGTATTTCACCATAAACCTATTCGGCCAGTTCATCTGGACGGGAATACTGCTCGCCGCCGGTTTCTTCCTCGGCAATTTCTACACCTGGGTGGACAAAAGCCTGCGATGGGCATTTGTTATCTCCCTTATCGTCGTTGCCGCGTTCGGCCTTTTCGGCTTTGGGAAGTTTATGCGCACCCGATTTAATGCTAAACTCTAGGAATACCATGCTACTCTCCATTGTTGTCCCCACGCTGAACGAAGAGCTCGCCATCGAGAAAACACTCAAGCAGATCCACGACAATCTCACGGCATACCCCTACGAACTTATCGTCGCCGATAGTGAAAGCGACGACCGGACCGCCGAGATCGCCCGCGCCTACGCGAGAGTGATCATCACCAAAAGGCACCATACGATCGGCTGGAATCGGAATCAGGGCGCGGCGGCGGCGCGGGGAGATTTTCTCATCTTCATCGATGCCGACGTATTCGTTCCCGATCCCAACCATTTTTTCAAGATCGTCGTCGATGACTTTGCTGCCGACCCAAATCTTGTCGGCGTCACCACGCAACTCAATGTCTTCCCCGAAGACGCGACGTGGCTCGATAATATTGTGTTCGGCCTTACGAACCTCCGTCATCGACGGCGGAACAATACGCGCCACGTGGGAAGCGCTTCCGGCGAGATCGAAATGATCCGACGCGACGCATTCGAAAAACTGCACGGCTTCCAGGAAAATCTCGCGGCGGCGGAAGATGAGGATATGTTCGTGCGGCTTGCGACCATCGGGAGGACGCTGATGGAATGGCGGCTCACGGTATACCATACCGGCCGTCGCGCCCACCAGATCGGCTGGCCCCGGCTCTGGCTCCAATGGTTCCTGAATAATTTTTACGTAAAACACTTTCACCGGTCGTACAGCAGTGAATGGAAACAAATACGATGAAACTCAGCTTTATCATCCCCGCGTACAACGAAGAGCATTATATCGCTCATTGTCTTGATATGATCACTGCCGCAATCGGCGGACCGGATTATGCGATAGGCAAGGATGCCAACTACGAGGTCATCGTAGTGGACAACAACTCTACGGACGGCACCGCGGCAGTCGTCGGAAGATACCATCACGTAACGCTCCTCCGCGAGCCGCGGCGCGGCGCAAATCGCGCGCGGGAGACCGGTTTCGAGGCTTCGCATGGCGACCTCGTCGCTTTTCTCGACTCCGATACCGAAGTCGTCCCCGACTGGATCGCGCGAGTCGAGGGGGAATTTGCACTCGACCCGAAACTGGTCTGCGTGAGCGGTCCGTTCGTTTTTTATGACCTACCCGTCGCGATGCGCATCCTCACAAGAACCTTTGATTGTCTCTCCTGGCTGGTTTACTTCACAAACCGGTTCATCCTCCATACCACATCAGCGATCCAAGGCGGCGGTGCGGTGGTGCGCTCATCGGCCCTGCGCAAAATCGGCGGACACAACGTCGATCTCAAGTTTTACGGCGATGATGCCGATCTTGCAAAGCGGCTCAATAAGATCGGAAAGGTGGTCTTCTCATTCCGGTTTTCCCTGCGCTCGTCGGGGCGAAGGATCGCGAAGGAGGGTGTTTTTACCATGGGGGTACGTTATACGCTCAATTATTTTTGGATCACGCTCTTCAACCGGCCGTTCACCACGGTGTCAACGGAAGTGCGCTTCGCGGATGGCCAGAGCGGCATCTGCAAACCGGAGAGCAAAACCAGGGAATTCGCCATCGCGGCAGGCGCCCTTGTTTGTTTTTTCCTGCTCGCCGCGACCATCGCCTATTTCGTCAAAACGTGGTAAAACAAGGATGCCATGGATGCCGTCCATAAATTAAAGGCTTTTTTGTTCGTCATTGCAGACGCCGTCGCACTCTATGCGGCGCTCTTCCTCACGCTTATCATCAGATACGGTTCCGGATTTTACGCACAATTCCGCGATGCGCACGCGCTCCCCTTTACCGCCATCTTCGTCCTATGGATCGCCGTTTTCTATATCGCAGGACTCTATGATCTGCGTCGCCTTCGCAATAATCTGGACTTCATCAAAACGCTCTTCTTGTGCATCGGAGTGAATACCGCCCTCGCGATATCACTCTTCTACCTCATTCCCGCGTTCGGCATCGCGCCAAAGACCAACCTCCTGCTGTTCGCCGTCATTTTTACGATCATTGAAATATTTTGGCGCCGATCCTTGAACCGCGCCATGGCGTTCGGCGAAGCGCCCAACCGAACCCTCATCATCGGCGACGGGACGATCGCGGCAGAAATAAAAAAGACCATCACCGAGAATCCCCAGCTTGGCTACGCCATCAAAGCAGACGTGGAAGAGAAGACCGCGTACGCGACGCCGGAGGAAATAAAAACGATCGCGCGGCGTGAGCATATCAATCTCATCGTCATTTCCAGCCATCTCAAGCAGGAGCCGAAACTGGTCGCCGTGCTTTACGAGCTCTTTGGCGGCGGCGTCCTCGTAACCGATATGACAAGCCTCTATGAACTTATCATGCGAAAGGTCCCGCTTACCGAGATCAAAGAGACCTGGTTCCTGGAGAACATAGCCAGAGACACGCGTTTTTATGATCCCCTTAAAAGGGCATCAGAGCTGATCGAGGCGCTCGTGCTTGGCATCGTTCTCATCCCTATCGAGATCATCATCGCCCTGCTCGTAAGGCTCACCTCGCGCGGCCCCATCATTTACAAACAGGTCCGCGTCGGCGAGAAAGGGAAAGAGTTCATGTTCTATAAATTCCGCACCATGCGCGTGGACGCGGAAAAGGACGGTGCGCAATGGGCGGCAAAGAACGATCGACGCACGACGCCCATCGGCGGGTTCCTCCGCAAATCCCACCTCGACGAATTACCACAGCTTTGGAATATCATCCGCGGTGACCTTTCTTTTGTCGGCCCACGACCGGAACGGCCTGAGTTCGTGGCAAAGCTCGAGGAGCGGATCCCCTATTATGAAGCGCGGCTCTTTATCAAGCCCGGGATCACGGGGTGGGCGCAGATCCATCATCGCGCCGATCTCACCGATGCCGACGTCGTGGAAAAACTGCAATACGATATCTACTACCTCAAGAACCGCTCGCCGATTTTGGATTGGGCCATCATTCTCAAGACGATCAAGTCGCTCTTTGTGAATCCAGAGTAGCAGGAGGCTCTGGATTCACATGATCCGGCTTTTTGCTATAATAAAGGCACTATGAAAATCATCGTTACGGGCGGAGCGGGGTTCATCGCGTCGCACATCGTTGACGCTTATATAAAAGCCGGTCATCGCGTGGCGGTCATTGACGACCTTTCCACCGGGTTCAGAAAGAACGTCAACCCGAAAGCGACGTTCTACAAAGCCGATATCCGCGATGCGGCGGCGATGGAAAGGATATTCAAAAAGGAAAGGCCTGAGGTCGTGAACCACCATGCGGCAATCGCGGAAGTGGTCAAATCGCTGCGCGACCCCATACCGACCCTCCAGGTGAATGTGCTCGGTACAACGAACGTACTGCTCGCATTCGGACATCACGGGAAGGGAAAGAACAGGAAATTCATATTCTCTTCCACGGGCGGCGCGATCTATGGCGAACCCAAAAAGATCCCCGCCGACGAATCCACCACCGCAGCCCCGCTTTCCCCCTATGGACTTTCCAAACTGCTCGGCGAGGAAGTGATCACCTTCTACGCCCGCCAGTACGGCTTTACCTACCTCATTTTCCGTTATCCGAACGTCTATGGCCCACGCCAAAATCCGAAAGGCGAGGCCGGCGTGGTCGCCATCTTTGGCGGCCTCATGAAATCCGGAAAACGGCCCACCATTTTTGGCGATGGTACGAAAGCACGCGATTACACCTTCGTCCACGATGTGGTGCACGCGAACGTCCTTGCGCTCAAGAAGGGCCGTAATGATATCGTCAACCTCGGCTGGGGCAAGACGGTCACCGATAGGATGATATTCGATGAGATTGCCGCAAGCACCGGCTATCCCGAAAAACCCGTCTTTGCGGCGTATCGAAAAGGAGAGGTCTATCAGATATCCATCAAGGCAGGCAAGGCGAAAAAAGTTCTTGGGTGGACGCCGACGATAAAATTGAGGGAAGGTATCCGGAAAACGCTTGAGACGATTAAAGTCTGACCCGTTCTATCACTGCGCTTTCTTTCCGCTCTTTCCGGCAATGTGATTGGCGTGGTTCTTCAGCAGCCATGAACTGGATTGTATCTTCCCGCCCTTGCCGACATTGAACACCATCGCGCATCCAATGGCATCACAGACGGCGACCTCGGGGGTATTATCGAATTTCCTGTCGCCGCCATTAGCGAAGACGTCGGGCTTGATCGCGCGAAGTTCACGGCACACACTTACATCGTTGTCGTCCGGCTTATGCTTGGTGACGACCACACGGTCCACCGCGCGGAGCCCTTCGATCACCTCCTTCCGCTCCCGCTCCGGCATGAACACATACCCTTTTTTCTTTTTGAGCCAATTGTCATTATTCAAAATCACGACCAGCTCATCGCCGAGCGATCTGGCCCGCTCGAACATCCGCACATGGCCGATGTGGATCGGATCGAATCCGCCGGAGACCGCAACCACGACTTTTTTGGGATCTTTTTTAACGCGCCTCGCCAATTTCTTTTTGGGTGTCATATCAATTTACGGAAGCCGTTTTTTCGGCTATCCTGTATGAGTCAAGTATAACCTCAATGTTCAAAAAAATAAAAGCCTTCCTTTTTAAGAACACAAGCGCCAAACAGACCGTGGTAAAAAATACGTTCTGGCTCTCGGTGTCGAATTTCGGCGGGCGACTCATTAAGGCGGTCATCATCATCTATGCCGCGCGTATCTTGGGCACCGACGGCTACGGCGTCTTTTCCTACGTCATCACACTCGCCGGGTTCCTCACACTTCTTATGGATCCTGGCATCAATGGCATCCTTATCCGCGATGCGGGGAAGGTTGATGAAAAGGAACGCCGCGCGATGTTCGGGACGATGTTCGCGATAAAGATCGTGCTTTTACTCGTCGGCGTCATGGGCATCCTGTTTGTCGCCCCTCTTTTCACCACACTCCCGGGAGCCAAGGTTCTGATTCCTATTGTCGCTCTTGTGCTCGCTTTCGATACTATGCGTGAATTCTTTTTGTCGCTCTTCCGCGCCATGGAAAAGATGGAGTGGGAGGCGGGGTTGTTCCTTCTCACCAACCTCGGCATCGTCGTGTTCGGCTTCATCTTCCTCGCCTATGCAGCGAACGTACAGGCATTCAGTTGGGGTTATGTTGCCGGCGACGCCGTCGGCACTGCGGCTTCAGTGATAGCCTTGCGTGGTTACTTCAAAAAAATATTCTCGGGTTTCGAGCCGGAGCGTATCATGCCGATCCTTAGGGCAGCATGGCCATTTGCAATCAGTGGCGCGCTCGGCCTGCTCTTTACAAACAGCGATATCCTCATCATCAGCTGGATGCGATCGGCCTCAGATGTCGGCGTCTATTCCGCAGCCATCCGCATCATCCAGATGTTCTATCTTGTACCAAGCATCATACAATTCGCCACCCTCCCGCTCATTTCACGCCTTGCGAAGCACGACAACGAGCGATTTCGCAGCACTTTCGAACGCACGCTCGGCATGGTATTCCTTGCTTCCTTCCCGCTGTCTATCGGCGGGGTCGTACTTGGTACGCAAATCATGGGCTTCGTATTCGGCGCGCCCTACGCAGCGGGAGGCCTCGCTTTCAAAATCCTCGCGGCGACGCTCATCTTCGACTTTCCCGCATCCATCATCATCAACGCGCTCTTCGCCTATGACCACCAAAAGAGCCTCATTGTTTCTTCCACGCTCGGCGGCATAGTGAACGTCGGCCTCGATCTTGCCCTGATTCCGTTCTTCGGCATCGCCGGTTCGGCGGTGGCCACGCTCATCGCCCAGGCCGTAAATAACGGCTACCTGTGGTGGGCTATGAAAAAAATAAATAGATTCACCGTAATAACACGGCTTAAAAACATAGCTCTCGCGAGCGTTGTTATGGGGATTTTCACAACGATTTTCCTTTTTCTCCACATCAACGTCATCGTCAATATATCCATTAGCTGCGTCATCTATTTCCTAATATTAAAAATCCTTAAAGAGCCTCTTTTGGAAGAGGTTTTCAGTTTGATCCCACGGAAGAACCCATTGGTTGGATAGAGCGATTTACGCGCTCACTTTTCTGAACACATTGTTGCCATCGAGATTCTCTCGAATTTTGTAACCGAGCGAATTGAGATATGTTATCGCTGGCGGCGCAAATTGTTCTCCCTTCTCTCCACCCCACGCCTCCATGATAATCACGGGGAAGTTATCGCGGAAAAAAGTGGATCCCCCTTTTATGACTTTCTCTTCAAAGCCTTCAACATCTATTTTAAGAACTGTGGGTTTTGGATGGGTAAGCACAAAGTTATCAATGGACTCCGTTTTGGCCAAAACCTTTCTGGTTTTGACTCCCTCGACCGCCTTTGAGTCGGCGCTACTCTGTGAATTTCGTATCGTCGCCTCATAAAACGGGATCTGTTCATTCGCAACCTCCCCAACGGCCACCTCATTCACGGAAATATCTTCCGCAGGAGAGATATTTTTTCTGATAGCCTTACAATTTTCCGCTATAGGTTCAAAGAGGAATACCTTCGCGCGCAAATGACTAGCGAGGAAAGAATAAAAGCCATAATTCGCTCCGATATCATAAAAGACATCACCTTCCTTTAATGTCTTCGATAGGAAATCTATCAGCCTGGGCTCCGGCACGGCTTGCAAATAATACAGCTCCGTCGTTACGGCGTTGAACGGCAGCTTCACTGTCTTACCCCAGAAAAATTTTACCGTGATCTCGCCGGATCTTTTAAGGCCGAGGCGAGCAAGAATAAATGGGGTGTATTTCAACCCGTATTGTCTCAACCCTTGAAATTGCTTGAAAATCTTTTCCATTGATTTTTATAAGAACCCCATAAAAAAGAGGCAGCGGACCGCTGGCCTGATTCAAGGGGTCACCATCTCATAGCTCCTGACCTCATTATAACCGAACTATCCCTTCAATAGAAGCACCCATTATATACCCATACATTGCGCTCGGCGCACTGGTATATTTTGCCGCCTTGAAGATGCTCAAAGAGCCTCTTCTGGAAGAGGTCATTAAATCGATTCCTGAGAGCAGCCCATACCAACTAAAACATAAGAAATTCTACCAAGCTGCGGGATGGCGTGTGAGTTGACTTTAGTGCTAGATATGTGTTATTATATGCCCAGACCTTCACAAATTTTGGTCTGAGAGATTTCGGAAAAGAAAGAAGGAGGCCCGCGATGGGCTATGAAGCATTCACTACGGCGCTGCGAGGGCTGTTCCTCAGCCTTCTCCCGAATTACATCGGCACAGCACATGAGCAGTTAGGCGACAAGATCAAGGGCGACGGAACTCCCGTCGGAAGCCTTGACCACTTGGCGCTCGCAAAACTGCGTGAAGTAGTTCACAACTATTTCCCTGCCGACAGCACCGTCGGTGAGGAAGACAACATCAAGGATGAGAACCACGGCGAACGCCCGGAATGGTATCTCGACGGACTCGATGGAACGGGAAACCGACGCATGGGACTCAACTCTTATGGCGCCGCTATCTCGAGAAGGCAAGGAGATGACGTGCTCTATGCCGCAATCTTCAGGCCCGTCGACCAAACGCTCCGCGGAAATGGGTTTTTCTACGCGGAGAACGGACGAGGAGCCTGGCAATGGTGCGAGGAACACCAATTGTATCATCAACTCCACGTGGCGCGCGAAGGCCAACTCGAACGGCTGACCGTGATGCTTGAGGGCTCATCGAAGAAGTTCTTCAAATCGCCGCAGGTATCCGAGCTTGGAAAAACTCTTACTGTACGACCAAGCTTTTCGAGTTGTGTCGCGGCAACCGCCCTGGCGCAAGGTCATGTAGGTGCCCTGGTGTCGGTGGACAACGCCCCGTGGGACAACCTTCCGGCGATCATCTTTGCTCAAGAAGCGGGAGGGATCGTCACCGACTGGAATGGCGACTGGCCGACCTTCGAAAATTCCCGGAACATCGTTGCTTCGGGAAACGGAACCGACCAAAGGGCTATCCTGAAACTCCTGAAAGGAAGTGTAATATGAACGACGGCGAATTGATCGTACTTTGTGGGTGGGCTGTCGCAGGTAAAGACACTCTCGCGGCGGCGATCGCAAAGCAGCTCAACATCCATTGGTTGGATATCGACGCCGTGCGAGTATTGAATTTTGGCACGCCCAACCCTCACCCCGTCTCACAACAGGAGATGGAAAAGGATCGCAGGGAAATGAAAGGCGCTTACGACCTTTTCTATTCCTCCATCACCGCAAATATGGCGATGGGCCGGAGGCTCATTGTGACGGCAACATTCTCCCGAACAAGCTACTGGGACAACTTCCTGGAGATACTCATTGCCGCCAGGCTCTCTCCGAACCTACGAGTGATCTGGTGCAAGCCGGAGAACGACAGCGACGAGGAGATCGCTCGCCGTCTCGCGAGCCGACAATTCGGCGTAAACTGCTGGTCAAGTGTCAATTCGCTTGAACGCTACCACGAAGTGAAAGCCCGCTTCGAGATACCGCCCGTTGAACATCTCACGCTCGACACCTCCCCACCGAACACGGTCGAAAACTGCGTTGATGAGGCAATCAAATACATCCTTTCCTAGCCGAAAAGCGGCAAAGAAAGACAGCCCCGCGCCACAACCATGGTGCGGGTTTTAGTTTTTCATCCGGCTCGCGTAATACTCTTTCGCCTTTTCATATTTTTCCGGTCTGCCGATATCCCAGATGATCTCGTCGGTAGGATAGGCGTAGAGCGGCTCGCCGGCCGCCATCGCCTTGGGAATGACCTCGCCATCAAGCTTCACGGGGACGCCGGAAGGAATATAATCGGCTATTTTTTTTGAAAATGCGTAGAGACCGGCATTCACCAGCATGTTCGGACCGAGCACGGTGATGTCGTGCGGGCGCGTGTGCCATCGGATGATCTTTTTGGTCGCTACATCGAACTCGCCGATATCGCCGTCCTTCGGATAATCGGATCTCTTGAGAACAAGCGTTCCAATGGCGCCGTGTTCCATATGCTCCTCAATGAGCGGTTCGAAATCGAGAAAATGAAGCGTATCGCCGTAGAGAAAAAGGAAATTATCGTCCAGCATCGACTCCATTTTTTTCATCGCACCTGCGGTCTCAAGCGGTCGATCGCGCTCATCACTGTAGCGAATGCGCACGCCCCATTTTGTTCCGTCGCCAAAATACGAAGTGATCACTTCCGGCAGATAATGGACATTGACAATAAAGTCCGTGATGCCCTGGCCACGCAGAAGCTCGACGATATGCTCAAGAAGCGGTTTGCCCGGCGCGATAGGGACCATCACCTTCGGCACGGTGTCGGTAAGCGGCCGCAGACGCGTGCCGAGACCGGCTGCCAAAATGACGGCCTGCGTGATCTTATTTTGCATATTTTTTTATTATTCTTACGGCAGCACCAAGATCTTTTGCAGTGAAATCAGGAGCGACATCGAACTTCCCATCCTTCCCGCCGAAACCGGTTCTCACGAGAATGGTACGAACGCGGGCTTTCTTGCCCGCCACGATGTCCACCGTCCGGTCGCCGATGAGAAAGCTTTTATCGAGCGCGATGCCGTGCTCCTTTACCGCCCGCATGATGAGACCGATGTTGGGCTTACGGCACCGGCACCGCACGCGATATTTTTTGAGGTTCGCATCGGGATGGTGCGGACAATAATAAATGGCATCGATCTTCGCGCCGTGACGCGCAAGACGGCTGACCATGACCGCGTGGATCGCATCGAGCTCGGGCTCTGAGATCAGTCCGCGCGCGATGACGGGCTGATTGGTGGCGACCACCACAAGGAATCCCAGCTTGTTGATGGCCGCTATCGCAGCGGCGGCCTTCGGAAGGATCGTGAGCTGTTGTACCGAGCTCAAAATGCCGACCTCACGGTTGATCACGCCGTCGCGATCGAGAAAAACAGCTCTCGTTTTTTTGAGGTTACTTCGCGGCACGGTGTTCGACAAGATGATCGAAATAATTTTTGAAATATTTTACGATGAGATGCATGATCGTCCCGTGCGCGCTTTCCACCACTTCATATTCCCCTTTTTCCGTTTTCACCAATATCTTTGCGTCGGAAAGCTCGTTCAGTTTGCCGCCGTCGAAACCCGAAAGGCCGATGATCGGAACATTCTGCTCCTTGGCGAACTGCGCCGCCTTTACGATGTTTTCGGAATTCCCCGAACTCGAAATAGCAATGATGACGTCAGTTTCCTGAAGATAGTTCTTAAGCGGACCGGCGAAGACCATGTCATAACCGACATCATTCGCCCATGCGGTGATCTCCGATTCTGTGGAGGGCAGGCGGATTGCCTGGAATCGCCGACCCGGATGGTCAAGATGATGGCTGAAAATGGTCTTGTTGATATCGGACACCCAGTGGGTGGCGATGGCGAGCGAGCCGCCGTTGCCGAAGATATATATCCTCCCATCGCGCTCGTAGCAAGCCTGAATGATATTGATCGCTTTCGCGATCTCTTCGGCGGGAAGATTCTCCAGGCAATCCTCAACCTTCCGCGCGAAATCTTTAATGAAGTCTTCCATGGTTTTTTTAGAGTGAGATATTTTTGTCGCTGTTGTGCACAATCTCGACGCCCGATTGGATGAAGCCGATCGGTATCTCCTTCGCACCCGCCAGATCGAGCCCGGCGGCCTTTTTTATAAGCTCGGAATGAACAGCTGCGCGTTTCTCGGGGGGAACAACGAACATGACGCAGCCTCCGCCGCCTGCCCCAAGCACCTTTCCGCCCCACGCGCCGTTCGCCATACCGGCCTCATAAAGGCCATCGATGACGGAATTCGAAACGTTGGACGACAGTGTTTTTTTCTTGACCCACCCATCATGCAACATGCCTCCCAGGCCCTTTATGTCGCCCTTCAAAAGACGCGCCTCAAACTCCGGAACGGAATCCGACATCTCTTTGAGCGTCTCGAATTTTTTATCAATATTGCTCTTTTGCTCGGTGAGAACACTTGAGGCCGAACGCGTGACACCCGTGAAGAACACCAGAATATGGTTCTGGAAATCAAACGACTTCTTGTAGTCAAGAAGGATCGGCTTCACGTCCACCGTTCCGTCGGCGTTGAATTGAAAGATGTTGAATCCGCCGAATGCGGCGGCGTACTGGTCCTGTTTCCCGATCGGCTCGCCTACCAATTCGATCTCCAAGCGCGACGCCGCCTCGGCAACCTCGCGCTTTCCTATCCTTTTTCCCTGATAGGCATAAAGCGCCTTGATAAGCGCCACAGAAAAACTGGACGATGAACCCATGCCGGTGCTCTGCGGAAGTGTTGCGAAAGAACCGATCTCAAGGCCCTTTGTGATTTCAAGATCGAGCAGGGCCGCCTTGATCCTCGTATGCTTAAGTTCGCTCGGATAGTCAACGGTTTCCGCGATATTATAACGGGCAGAGATCTTGTCGATGAGCGGCGTGCGGTTCAGCACCACATGGACGAATTTGTCGATGCTCGTCGAAATAACCCGCCCGGGATAGCGTTTATAAAAATCAGGAAGGTCGGTGCCTCCCCCAACAAAACTGACGCGCATCGGCGCACGTGAAACAATCATGTCTTAATTCTCCTAGAATATGGCCCAAACGTCAACTGCGCATCTGCGCAGGCGACCGTTAGAACAGACGCCGTTTTAGATTCGACAGCACCGACTGAAAGCGTCGTCGCAGTGCGACGGGAAGGAAGGAGTAGATATATTGCAGCAGGTTGATCACGTAGGCCTTCGTATAGCCGGGATATTCGTTCTTGTGAAGCGCAAGGAATTTGAAGTTCATTTTCGTCTGCGCACGAAGATAGACGAACGACTTGTTCTTGCCGCTCACCGTATAGGCCGCAAAATATTCCGGAAAATTATAGAGTGTGCCGACGCAGCCCATTTTAAGCCAGAGGTCCCAATCCTCCGCGTAGCGCCAATCACCATACCCCCCGACCTTGCGCGCGAGATCGGCGCGAAACATGACGGTGGTGTGCGAGAACGGGTTGGCGAATAACGCCGTCTTTCTGATCTCCTGATCGGTCTCTTTTTTTAAATACCGCGCGATCTCGTGTCCGTTGGGATCGACCAGCACCATGCCGCTCCCGACCACCGCGCAGTCGGAGTGACGCTCAAAAAATGAGACCTGCTTTTCGAGCTTGTCATCATCTATCCAATAATCATCGTCATCAATGCGCGCGATCAGCGAGCCGCGCGCGTATTCGATGCCGCGATTGAGCGTTCGCGCGATATCGGGATAGTTGTTCTTCTCGTTGCGAACATACACCACCCGCGAATCGTGCGCGCTGATCGCACGCACTACCGCCGGGGTATCATCAGTCGAAGCGTCATCAACCACGATGAGCTCCCAGTCGGTAAAACTTTGTTCAAGGACACTCCCAATCGCACGGCGCAACTGCACGGAACGATTGTAGGTCGGCAATATTATACTTACTTGAGGCGGTTTTTTTGTCTCCATGTGAGCAACCATCGCAACGGCGGGAAATACGTTCCCGCGTACGCATACCATAGTTTACCACGATGCATGCGGAGTATCGCCGTCATGCCGTACCTCCGCCGCTCCTCCGACGTCATTGCCGCATTTGCAGCCTCGATGATCTGCAAGGTCGTCGCCTTCCTCTGGATCTCGGATTTCCAATCGTGGGATGCGCTCATCCTGCGCATACGATATTTCGCAAGCATCTCGGGAAGATGTTCGAACCGCACGCCATGTTGCGCCAGTCGTACCCAATATTCCCAATCCTCGGAACGACGATATGTCTCATCAAAAAGACCGACCCGATCAATCTCGCTCTTGCGCAAAACCACCGTAAGTGGACCTATGAAATTCATGCGGAGGAGGTTCGGAAAAACATCGTCACCCGAGTAATAGGTATAGTCCAATTTTAGCAGCCTTTCCGGCTCCTCTTCGTAAAACTGGTACATGTCGCAATAGCACACGCCGCAATCAGGATGCTGCCGAAGATACGCGACCTGCCGCTCGATCTTGTTCGGCAAGAAAATATCGTCCGAATCGAGAAGCGCGATGAACTCGCCATGCGAAGCCTTTATCCCCGTATTCCGTGCCGCCGGCAATCCCTTGTTCTCCTGATGGATATAAATTATTTTTTGCTCACGAACATAGGGTTGGAGGATCTCGGCAATATCGTCCGTCGAGCCGTCGTCAACGACGATCACCTCCTTTTTCGTGTACGTCTGCCCAAGAGCCGAATCCACCGCCTCCCGGACATATGCCGCGGAGTTGTACGAGGGGATAATGATCGAGACTAAGGCTAAACACTGCCGCTCGGTGTCTTGATTAGACATTTTCTTCAAAAATTTTTTCGTATTGCTTGGCAACAGCGTCCAGGGAGTGCTGTTCCGCCTCTTTTCGCGCCATCAATCGCGCTGGGTCGAAAACGGCATCGCCGAGAAGTAGCTTTATTCTCTGAGAGAAGGCCGCTATTTCCTCGTCGTCTACAGGAATGGAAAATCCACTAACACCCTCCTTAAAGAATTCCGGGCTCCCCCCGCTTCTCGAAACGATGGGGACGCACCCGGATGCCATCGCCTCCAAAATAACCGCTGCCGAAGCATCGTTCAGGCTGGGAAAAACAAATATTCTACTCGCCGCAAAAAGACGGGCGATATCTTCGCGGGGCATCGACTCTATCCACTGAAAATGAGCGGAGCGCGGAGAGCGGAGAAAATCCCAACCCACGGGATCCCTTCCGACTGCAACGAAGTTTGCCCCCGGAAAGTCCTCCGAGAGCTTGAAGAAGATATCCGGCCGCTTTCTCTCGCTCATGGCGCCCACGAATACCATAACTGGCTTCGAAAAATCGATGTGATATTTTTCGTGCAAATAACCCTGATCTCCCCGGACGGTGTCGAAAAGAGTTACATCCACGCCGTTTAATATAACAATGACTTTCTTGTGTGGGAAAAAATGTCGTATTGCGTCAGCCGAAAACGTAGAGACGGTGATAATAAAGTCTGCGCGATTGAAAATGAAAACCCTCAAGAACCAGGGCGTACGAACGCGCCATGACGAGCTATTCTTAAAAAGGACGGTGTGCCATGCGATCACATATTTCGTCCGGCGAGGTTTCGCCAATATAAAGACGACGTCGGAGACGGTCCCTATCCCAAATAAATATTCGGGATTCATGCGCCGCAGCAAGATTATTTTATGAATGATCTTCCTTATCCCCCCGCGTGGCCCCATCGCCAACTTTTTTATGCTCCCCTCTTCCAAAATGCCGTCTGCCATTTCAGAGTGGAATTCTATGCGCGCAAGATCAAGACGCTTGAATACGGCACTATTCACATTATCAATGCCATCGGTGGGACTCCCCGAAAATGGTTTTATGGAGAATATTCTTATCATGCCTTGTCTTTCCCTTCTGCCCGAATAATACCAATAACAATGGCGTTCGCGTTGGGAAAAGGCGAGTGATATTTTTTCGTGAACGCGTCAGCCTCGTCGGTTTCCACCCATTCGTTCTCTTTCGATATCCTCTTCAAAAAATAGGTTTCTGTGAAAGGAAGGGCGTGGGCACGCAGGCGTTTATCAAGCTCGGGATTCTGACCCACGGGAAGCGTGATGACGCCCATTCCTCCGGGGGTAAGGAATTTATCTTTGAACAGGCGCATCACACGGGCGGATTTTTCGGGATCGCGAATATCCGGCGCATCCCAACCCACGTGTTCCATGGTGGAAACGCTCACAATGAAATCATAGCGCTCCTTGGGCACAAATTCTTCGATATCCTCGTTAATAATACCTTTGCGATACTCATACTTATCGACAATGTCTTGCGCGCGCAGGCCGGTATACTGCCGGAGAACATCGCCAACCTCCAAAACCCGACTCCCCTTCGCGAGCGCGTCCCGCATATACCCGGCGGCGATGGGAACCTCGGCTGTCCTTTCCGACAGCCACGCAAAATTCTTATAGCTGCAAAGATAGTCGTAGGTCTTCCCCTCAAAGGCGAATGTTGGAAATCTCTTCCTCCTTATCGTCACTGCCCAAAGGTAGGAAAAAAAATGTCCGGGAATTCGGATACCATAATAATAGATCTTCCGACCAAGCGCGCGGGTTGGGCCGAGTATCCCCTGCTCTTTATATAAAAATCTTATCTTTTTCAATATATAATCCATAGCGTTGAAATTCTATCCATCTTTATTTTTTCAACGTCCAACCATCCCAGCTAAAATCGTAGCTATAATCACAAACATGGGTCTTTGCGAGCCCCTCCCTTATCTTGGCAACCCTTTGCGGCGCGTCTTTCATTAAGTTGTGAAATTGTATCTGTAACGCACGTATGTTTTTAATATATCCCGTCTCTATTAAATATGGCAGCACATCATATTCTCCACCTTCGATATTTATCTCCAGGAGGTCGATCTTTTCAATTTTTTCCCTTTTTACAAATTCCATAAAATCCTCGATATGTATAGAAGTGTCGCCTGCCGATTTATAAGTACTTGACCCTTCGGCCTCGAGCTTTATTGTTTGTTCTTCGGTCCTACTGCCAAGTCCAAATTGGAATATTTTTATCTTGTTGCTCCTCCTCGCAAATCTTTTGCGAAGAAAATCAGCATACTCCTCGACTGGCTCAAAAACATACATATTCGGCCCATATTTCGAGAACAGATCGCTTGTCGACTGCCCGCGATAGCCACCTAAATCAAAGACCACCGAATCTTCGGTAAGAAAGTCGTAATCAAGACGCAAGGTGTCCTCCCCAAAATCTTTGAGAAATTGTAAGTGTATCTTTTGATACTTATCGTAAAGAATAGCATCCCTGATGGTCTTACCGACACCTAAAAATTTTTTTCTTATGTCCATTGTTACAAATGAGAATTTTGCTGAACACCGCCTTCTATAAGTGCAATGAATTTCCCTGCCTGATGAGCATATGTCCCCTGTTCTTTCACAAACCGAAATCCCAACGCCCTCTGCCTCGTCGCTGCGGCCCTATCGGCGGAAAAATATTTCACCTTCTCCTCCGCATCGTTTGCATCCTTTGCAAAGACCGCGGCGCCGTTCGTCGCTTCAACGGCTTCATCATGGTTGGTAATGCACACGGCCCCGTATGCCAAGGCCTCAAAAATCCTTTCCGTCACAAGCCCATCTCTTATAAGAGGACATCCTTCAAGCCCTAAGGAAACAAGACTTCTCTTATAAATATCAATTCGCTCGAGTTCGGGAATGTAGGGAGGAGTAGGCACGATCCGACAGTCCGACCGCTTATTGAACAGGGCCTGCCAGTCGGGCTTATACTTTCGCTCCCCTACGAATGATACCATAATATCCCTTTTCGCTTCCGGATCCGACCCTACGACGAGAGGATCCATCGCGGCGGCGAACTGGATGGGTAACGCATGGCCCTCACGATTCTCAGTATAAAAATGCCACCACGCCTTACGATGCCGGTGAACCGGTTCTCGATAGAAGTATTCACCGGTGTAGACGATCTTTATGCTGTTGTCGTCGAAAAATTTCTTCTGCCAGAACCAGAACCATCCCAACAATACCACATTCTTTTCTTTCAACGTCGGGGCAAATTGCATGATCGCCTTCTTGCGAAGATGCCAACAGAGATCGGAGAACCACGTTAACTTCAGCGCTTTGAAAGCCCTGTCGACAATGATGAAAAAATCCCGACGAAGATTCCTTATGCCATCGTTCCAATAGAAATAAAATCCGGCATCGTAGATCATCATCACGCCCGGGCCCACGATCTCCTGCGGTGACGAGATCAGCTTCACCTCATAGCCATGGTAGGTGAAACCCGAAGCGAATTTCTCGACAAAAAAACGGTGGGTATACGGGGTCGGACAAAGAGGATGGTTCAGAATATAAAAATACTTCTTCATGGATGCTACATTTTTATCCAGTCTGAAGGTACCGGACCCTGCCCACTCGGCAAAAGAAGGTTCCACTGGCGCGGCGCGATCACTATTTTCTGTGGGTTCGGATTCAACCACGCACCCCACCAGGGAAACGTGCTGTTCGCGATGATATTGTGCTTACAAAGGGACATGTGCTGCAATTGATAAGAGAACTTGGGGCCGACCTTCGCCGGATCGTTGTCTATATACATGGCAGGAAAAGGAATTTTCAAATTGTCCCTGCACCACTCGATATCGTTCGAAAAGATAAAGAACGCGGGATTATTGACGCGTTCCGCGATGTAAGTAATGGCATTTTTATAGTACGTTATGTTGGTATCGCCCATTTCCGCGCGCACACGCGCAAAGTTAACGTAATCCCCGCGGCGCACAAAAAGTGCGACTGAGTTGGTACTTTTTATCTTTTCCGCGATTTCTTTTGCTACGCCTGCAAGCGGGATCTTGAAATCGAAGACGGCGCGAAGGTCGTCCTTTACGTTTTCAAAATATTTTTCGCTTTGCCAATATCCGAACAAGAGAGCGTTACTTTCCATATTGAAAATATCGGGGTCGAACACGGGAGATCGCTCTTTTATCGTTTTTTGGATCCCGAGAACATCCCTCGCTTTTATCAACGAATAATCTATGCCGAGCCAGACGCCGGGAATCGGCATCGCTTGAGAGACCTTCGAAAACGTCGTAAAATTCGGCGCGATGCCAAAAATATCAAGATCCAGTGTGCGAAAGGTAAATTCCTTCCGCGGAAAACGGTCGTTGAGAAGCGTCGTGTCGAGGAAAAGCTGCGCGTTGTTCTTTTTTGCAAGGCTAAAACCGGCCGCATACTGGAACATCTGATTGCCCAACCCACCCATAAGAAGAACGGTTATTTTGCGAGCCATCCCCACATTGTATCACGCTTTATTGTTCAGCTCTAAGAAAGAAAAGAGGCCATTGATACCGTCTTTCAAGTCGTTTTTTGGCACAAAACCTATATTTTTCAGACCGGTGTTTGAAATAGTGTACTTCGCTTTGTCCTTGAACAAATCAAAATTATCGCAAGCGCCGTTTGATGTTGATACGGGAATGTTCTCTCCGTAACGCCTTTGATATTCTTCTCGTACCACCCCAGCGAGCTCCAATACCGTGAGGGCCGTGCCGGAGGAGACATTGAAGATATCCGCGGCGGGAGCACGAACGGCCGACCGATCCATCACGGCCTCGACGGCCCGGCAAACATCGTCCCCGTGGATGAAATCCCTCATCGAAGAACCATCCCCCGACAATTCAATCTTCTTTTTTTCAAAAGCGCTCTTGCATAGATTGTTCACTACGAGTTGCCAACAATTGGCGTTCAGGAGCACGGGACTTCCATAGCTGTTCGATAGTCTGAGAATCGTGCAAGCCGTGTCCGACGTCTTAGCATAATAATCGCAGATCTCCTCGCCCAACGCATGCGTGAGGGCATAAGGATTTTTGCAATCCAATTCCCTGCTCTCCGTTATGGTTTCGCCGCCCAACGCGTCGAGGTTGCCGTAGACATGGACGGTGGAAAAATAGATGAATTGCTTGAGTCCCTGCCCGGAAAAGACGTCAAGCAAACTCCATGTCGGCGCCACGTTGACGGATGACACGAACGACGGCAACCCACCGGATTGTTTCTGGTCCAGGGACACCAAGTGTATAATGGCGTCCATCTTTTTGTTGGCGACCTCCTTCATTAAGTTCTCATCGCGGACATCGCCAACAAGAACCTCCTCCATGGCATTCACCCACTCCGGATCGTCGGGAATCGCAGAAAAACATAGCGTAAAGACCTGATCTCCCCTATCTGCGAAAAACTTACTGATCCGCGCTCCCAGATATCCGCTTGCCCCGGTAATGAATATCCGCATATTACCAGCGATAAGGAAATGTTCCGAGCTCGACGCGGGCGCCCTCCTCCGGCACGTGTTCCAAATTGGCAACGTTCAATAAAAGATTTTTCTCACCGACGCCCTGAAAGGCCATCCACACTCCCGGTGGCACCGTGAGCCGTTGATAATTATCCAGAGAAAGCGTGAAATCGTTGAATAAACCTTTGGTCTCGCTCCCCTCCCTGTCATCATGAACGACAAAACGAATCGCCCCGACGGGTACGACGAGGTTCAAGGTCATCGAAGTATGTTTTTTCCAAGATTTGATATCACCTTTATTAACGGTGGAAAAATAAGCCTCTCCAAAGCCGGCGAAACCGGGATCGGATTTTTTCATGCCGTGGTACACGTCCCCAAGCGGATTGGCGATGACCTTGAGTGGAGTAAGAACGACCCCCGAGATCAATTTGTCCATGGCAGTTTCATGGCGGCGGCCAGCCGCTCATACTCTTTTATCTGGTTCAGGGTGTAATCCATCATATCCTCTTTTTTCTTATAGAAAGAAAAGTACCATTTTCCGGTAAAATCAACACAGGTTTTATAATCAAGAACGGGAGACCATTTTAAATAGTATGCCGCCTTTTCACAATTCAGTTTCAGCAGTCCGGCCTCGTGGAACTTCGTCCCATCGACGACCGCATAAGCTTCCTTCGGGGAAGAAAACTGCCAGCAGGCGCTCAGATCTTCCAAAACCGTTTGCACCGTCTGCGTATAATCGGACCTCGGCCCGAAGTTGAAGCTTGAACCGGACAATGAAGCGTCGCCCAGCAACGCTTCTCCCAACAATAAATATCCGCTCAGCGGCTCCAAAACATGTTGCCACGGCCTTGTTGCCTTCGGGCTGCGGATCGCGACAGTTTTATTTTTTGACCATGCCCTCATGCAATCGGGCACGATCCGGTCAGCCGCCCAATCGCCGCCACCTATGACATTTCCCGCTCTCGCGGTAGCCATGCGGACGGGACTATTGTTCTTGAAAAATGAATGATAATACGATTTGCAAATAAGCTCGGCAGCTCCCTTGGATCCGCTATAGACATCTTTTCCTCCCAAAGTATCGCCTTCTTTGTACCCCCAGATCTGTTCTACGTTGTCGTAGCATTTATCGCTCGTGATGATGACCGCGACACATTTTCGATCGGCCAAACGCAAAGCCTCCAATATATTGGCGGTTCCGACGACATTCGAGGTGACGGTCTTTATCGGATCGGTGTATGACAAAGACACGATGGGTTGCGCCGCAAGGTGGAACAGAAAATCAGGCTTGACCTTCTTCACGATCTTTACCATGACGTCCAGATCGCGCACATCCTCCTCGAAATGGACGATTTTTTTTCTCAACCCTAATTCCTCGAAGTGAGACGGCTTGGTTGGAATACCGTTCGATATCCCATACACGTCCGCTCCAAGCTGCAGAAGCCAGGCCGTCAGCCAGCTTCCCTTGAATCCCGTGTGCCCGGTGACAAGCACCTTCTTCCCTTGGTAAACACCCCCAAATAATTTTTTCCTGCTCACCACTTTATCCATGGCGCTTTTTTATCATTATAAAGACCGTTCAACAGCGCATAATCCCTCGATGTGTCCATCGGCTGCCAAAACCCATCGTGCTCAAAGACCATCAACTGGCCGTCAGCCACCAATTTTTTGATCGGTTCCTGCTCGAACATCAATCTCTCGTCGTCGGAAAGATAATCGAAAACCTCGGTGTTCAGAATAAAGAAACCTCCATTGATCCGCCCGGCGCTCGCCTGCGGCTTCTCGTTGAACCCCAAAACTTCCTTGTTGGGGCCTATCTCAAGCTCACCGAAACGACCCGGCGGCCGCACTCCGGTCAAGGTCGCTATTTTACCGTGAGATTTATGGAAAGCCAAAAGAGCATCAATATCGACATCGCCGACGCCATCGCCGTAGGTCAGCATAAAATATTTATCGTCTCCTATATATTTTTTGATCCGATTTATCCTGGCGCCGGTCAGAGCGTTCAAACCCGTTTCGGCCATTGTGATCTTCCAACCCGCTTCGTCGTGAGCCGTGGCATAACCGACGCCACTGTCTTTTCCCAGCGTTATCTGGATGTCGTTGGCCCGGGCTTCGTAATTCACGAAGTAATTCTTGATCACCTCACTCTTATATCCAAGGCATAAAACAAAATCATTATGCCCGAAGGTGGAATAATACTTCATGATGTGCCACACGATGGGCCGATCCCCGATCGGGATCATCGGCTTCGGGATATCATCGGCTACGTCCCTTATTCGCGTACCGTAGCCACCGCATAGAATCACGACTTTCATGGTATGATATTACAATTTATTGACAGTGCCAGTCAACAAGACGACCGCCATCCTCACAGGGAGCAAGTACTTTTTTACGATTTCTATTGTATCGCCGCGTCCTACTTCCCCGTCGAGGTCGCTGTCGAAGATTGAGCTGCCATAAACTGCTGGAGTGCCATCTGAATGCGGGCATCACTCGGCCAATTGGCGATGATTTGCCCCCCTATCGCGATAGTGTCCGGCGCGTCGTTCGCGGCGCGATAAACATCGAACAGACCATAAAGCGACTGTGGGCGATTGGGACCGAGTTGACGTGCCTCCAGATACCACTGCTTGGCGGCAGCAAGATACGACTGATCGCCGGTCTCGGCAAACGCTATCTCGTTGATGGCGCCCTCAAGATAAACATCCTGCCCAAAGCTCATGCCCTTGCCGGTATTTAAAATCGGATTGTAGTAGCTGTTCAAGAAACTCATGAGCTGGGCGGTCGAGGAGGGGTCGGCGCCTTGCTGTATGAATGAAAGGACGCTGTTCGCCAGGTTGCGCACGAGTTCTTCCTGACCGATCGGCGAAGGATAATCGAGCGGTATAGAAAGGCGAGATTTAAGATCCGACAATGATGTCGCGGGAGTGGTCTGGAGGCTCTGTAACGTGGCGATGAACATCTGCGCTTTCCTCATCGGAAGGTACGAGCCGTAAAGCGCGACGCCGAGGATCGCGATCGAAAGGACTATTGCCGCTACTTTGTGATAGGTTCTATCTTCCATGGTTGCCATAGTTATTAGTGTAATAAGTTCCGAACGCAAAAAGGGTGAACAGGCAGATGTACATCGGGAACACGTCGAATATTGCAACACCCTGGACAAGATACGCAAGCGGGATCGCGAGCAACAGGCCGATCTGGATATTGAGCGCCGTCTTGTGATGCACTTCCGGCTGGGATTCGTGCGACGCCTTCCGGTGTTTCAATATTTTTTTGCCAAGGCTCCAGTAGAAAACCGCGAATATCGCCAAATAGCTGATCAACCCGATGATGCCGGTCTCGACAAGATAATCGAAGTAAATGCTATGCGCCCGATCGAACCACGTTTCCGAATTTTGGCCGGGAATGTAGAAGTTCGGATTGAAATATTTATCAAAGACCGTGGTGAAATTCTCGGGACCCCAGCCGAGGATCGGCCTATCAAGGAATCCTTTCCATGCCTCACCCCAGACCCAGAAACGCGTCTGGGCAGTCGTGTCGGAAAGGCTGATCTGTAACAACCTCCCCTCGGGCAAATTCTGCACGTAGGAAGTGTTCCGCACCGCATACAGGCCAATACCAAGGATGATAAGGATGCCGAGCGCGAGCGATGACCACTTTTGGACCTTGCGACTTGAGGAAAAGATCAGATAGATAAGGAATGCAAGAACGCCCGCTCCAAGTCCCAGGAAAGCGCCACGCGTTTGCCCCAAAACAAAGAAGATTGAGAAGATAGCGATAAGCGCGGCGTAGACCCATCCCCAAACTTTCAGGGACTTTCCGGCGATCTTCGCCGATGTCCAAAGATAACCGACATAAAACATGGAGAAGATGAAATAGGGGTCAACGTACGCCGGGTTGCCAAGCGTTCCCTGGAATCTGCCGTCGATCAGTTCGTGCCACCAATTCGTCGGCGCTGTTCCCCCCGCATACGGACCAATGAAGCCGTTCAACGAATAATTTCCGGCGAGGCCGTAAAGAATCATGAGCCCGGCCGAAACCAGAGAAAAATTGAAAAGATTTTTCCATTGTTTTTCTTCGGTGAAAAGGAACACCAAAAGCAGGAAAAAGAGATAGTAGTGAAGCATCTGGAACCCGCCTTCCCCGCGCTCATAATTTGACCAGAATGCCGCATGCATATCGTAGGCAAAAAGGCACGCAAGCTCGAACACGACCGCGAATACGGTCGTCGCGATGACAAGCGGCTTTTTAAACATAATTGCCAGCCGGCGCTTAAGATCTCCGGACTTCGCCTCAAATCCCCACCACAGCAACACACAGATCAGGGCCAATTCTATCGCGAACCTGAAAAAATAATCCTTTCCGCCAATGAAGGGAAAGAATATTGAGTTCATCACCACAAGAACGGAAAAGGCCGAAATATACAGGTACCACTGCGCGATCCTTTCGAAGGAAACCTTCATGAGCTTGCCGACGATGCCGACAAGGAGAAACGCAGCGATGACAGCGGTGGTCACCGGATGGGCAAAAACGGTATCAGTGTTCATATGAGGTAATTATATTCCAAGTTATGATCGTTTGCTAGCGGGCGTATTCCACAGCCCTCATTTCCCGAATGACGTTCACTTTTATTTCACCAGGATATTTTAACTCCGATTGGATGCGGTTGGCAATCTCACGGGCAAGTTCGAGCGCGCGGAAGTCGTCCACCTTTTCGGGGATCACGAACACGCGGAGTTCGCGTCCGGCGGCGATCGCGTAGGCGCTCTTAACGCCCTGAAACTCGCCCGCGATCTTCTCAAGGTCGGCAAGGCGCTTTACGTAATTTTCGAGGGTCCCACGCCGCGCGCCCGGGCGCGCCGCCGAAAGCACGTCCGCCGCCGTCACCACGTAGGCCTCGGGGCGCGCATACGGATAATCGTCGTGATGCGATTGCATCGCCTCGATCACGCGTTCATCTATATTATATTTTTTGAGCAGTTTCATGCCGAGATCGACATGCGTGCCTTCCACCTCCTGATCGACGGCTTTGCCGATGTCGTGGAGCAACGCGCCTTTCTTCGCAACTTCGGAATTCAAACCAAGCTCGCGCGCCATCATCTCGGCAATATACGCCATTTCCACCGAGTGGGTGAGCACGTTCTGACCGTAGCTTGTGCGGAAATGGAGCCGACCGATAAGTTGAAGCAATTCTTTCGGAAGATCGTAAACGCCGAGATCCTGCGCCGCACTCTCGCCGATCTCCTGTGTGCGCTTTACGAGCTCGGACTTCGCCTCTTCCACCTTTTCCTCGATCTTCGCGGGTTGAATACGGCCGTCTTTAATGAGTTTTTCGAGCGCCAGCCGCGCGGTCTCGCGGCGATACGGGTCGAACGACGAGATGATGATCGCATCCGGAGCCTCATCAATAATGAACTCCACGCCGGTCGCACGCTCAAGCGCGCGGATATTCCTCCCCTCACGACCAATGATCTTCCCCTTGAATTCCTCGTCCCCAAGCGGGAAAAGCGTGGTGGTCATTTCGGCGACATGCGAACGCGCATAACGCTGGAGCGCTATCGTAATGATGTCATTCGCACGCTTTTCGACGTCGTCGCGGTTCTCGCGATCGATCTTTTGGATGCTCTGGGCAAGGTCCTGCGCACGATCCTCGCGCGCACGGCGCAAAATCTCCTCTTTTGCTTCCGCTATTGAAAGGTTGCCTATCTTTTCTAGGCGCCCGTCGATCTCCCCTTCTTTCTTGGCCACCAACTCCTCCTTCTCCTTCAGCTGTTGATCTTTCGTCTTCAGCTTTGTTTCCTCGGCTGCAAGGTCGGTCAACTTCTTGTCGAGCGACTCTTCGCGATGTAATATGCGCGATTCGAGCGACTCGATCTCCTTCCGGCGATCCCGCTCATCATTCTTTATCTCGACCAAAAGCGACGCCGCCTTTTCCTTGGCGTCTATCACTATCTCCTTCGCCTTTGTCTCCGCCTCGGCGATGCTCTTTTTTATTTTCTCCTCGACCTCACCCTGTTTTTTAGTTGCCCAGGAACCCCGCGTAAAGTAACCGACTGCTGCCCCAATCACGAGAAAGAGAGCGGCGATAAGCGCTGTAGAACTTTCCATAATAGTTGTTATAGGTAATCCCTAAATTTTTAGAGCTCATTTAATGACGTTTTAATTGTTCTTATGATACCGTGAAATGGCGCGGCGGTCAATAAAAGCAAAATCTGTTAGAATGAAGCAATGGCAAAGAAAATCGCCGTCCTTATCGTTCTCGACGGCTGGGGTATCGGGCACAACAACGAATCAAATCCGATCTACGTCGTGAAGCCACAGATCTTCCAGTGGCTCCAGGATAATTATCCGACCACGAGCCTTCAGGCGTCGGGCATTTCGGTTGGCCTGCCGTGGGGCGAGGTCGGCAACAGCGAAGTGGGACACTTGACGCTCGGCGCCGGAAAGGTGCTCTACCAGTACTATCCGAAGATAACAATGGCGATCCACGATGGTACCTTCTTTGAGAACAAGGTCCTTAAAGATGCCTGTGCCCACGCGCGAGAACGCAACTCGGCGATCAATTTCGCGGGACTGCTCTCGAAAGGCAACGTCCACGCCGCTTTGGAACATATTGTAGCGCTCGTTAAAATGGCGAAAGATGAAAAAGTGCCCAAAATAAACCTCCATCTTTTCGCCGACGGGAAAGACAGCGCACCGCACACTCTTGAGGGATTCCTCAAGCAGATCCCTACAGAATATCTCGCATCGCTCATTGGACGCTATTACGCAATGGATCGCGAGGGAAACTGGCAGCTCACCGAAACGGCCTATCAGACCATGACGGGGCAATCCGGACAGATCGTCGCCGATTTCGCGCCTATTGTGGAAGCGACCTATAAACAAGGCCAAACCGAGGAATATCTTTCGCCGATGCGCTTTGCCGAAGATAGAAAGATCCAGGACGGCGATTCGTTGTTCTTTTTTAATTATCGCGAAGACAGCATTCAGCAACTCGCATCCTCCTTCATCACGCCGGGTTTCGACAAATTCCCAATTCTTCCGTTCAAAGATCTTTTTGTCGCGACCATGACACATTACAACGACGCATTCTCCGTCCCGGTCGCCTTCCCCGCGGACATCGTGGAAAATCCGATAGGAAAAGTATTGAGCGACAGGGGGCTTACCCAGATCCGCATCGCCGAAAGCTATAAATATGCCCACGTCACTTATTTCTTCAACGGCCTTCGCGAACAACCGTTTCCCGGAGAATTCCGCGCGCTCATCCCTTCGGCCTCGGGCCTCCATCCCGAAGAACATCCGGAAATGATGGCGACTGCGGTCACCGACCGCCTTATTGAAGCCATCCGAAGCAGGGCATTCGATTTCATTCTGGTAAATTATGCGAACCCCGACGCGATCGCCCACACCGCAAACTACGAAGCGAGCATCGAAGTGGTAAAAGTCATCGATCGCGAGATCTCCCGCGTCATAAAAACCGTGGATAGCCCTGATGTCCTCCTTGTTATCACCTCCGATCATGGCCACATAGAAGAGTTGATCAATGAAGTGACCGGCCTTCCTGAAAGCCAGCACGTCGCGAGCCCCGTCCCACTCTATCTCGTGAGCGAGCAACTCAAAGGGCGGAAGTTCGTCAACGTCAACGATCTGGCAATCGAGACGCTCGGCTCCCTTGCCGATGTCGCGCCGACCATGCTTGAGCTTATGGGGATCCCGAAGCCCGAAGAGATGACCGGTAGGAGCATTCTGGATGGGTTGATGTAAATCTGGTACAATGGAACTATGAACTGGCTTGGACGGGCAATTCTCATGATAGGAGGCAACGCCCTCGCGTTGTGGCTTGCGAACCAATACGTTCCCGGTTTTGCGCTGCACGGCAACTGGGTAGCGATCGTTCTGGTCGCACTCATCCTCTCGTTACTGAATTTCCTCCTGAAGCCCGTCCTCACGCTTGTGCTCGGCCCGGTCATAATTCTCACGCTCGGCCTCGGCCTCATCGTCGTGAATGCGCTTATCCTCTATCTCCTGCCCATCGTCGCGAATCACATTGACTTTCTGCGCGGAAGCATTATGATACAGAGCATTCCGGCGCTTTTCTTCGCGACGCTCATCGTGAGCGTCATCAATTTCGTCATTCATCTCGCATTATGACCATCGCCATCATCCAAGTCATCATTTCAGCGCTCATCATCACGCTCATCCTGCTTCAGGAACGCTCGTCCGGCATGTCCGGGCTTTTGGGTGGCGACAGCAGCGGCTATTATCAGGCGCGCCGCGGAATGGAAAAAATGATCTTTTATTCGACGATCGTGCTTTGTGTGATATTCGTCGGGCTCGCCGTGTATCAGCTTTACGCACAGACGCACTAACCTAGCTTAGTTTTCAGCTTATGTGGTTTAAAAAAATATTTGACGCGTTCACGAAAAAAGAACGCATAACGTTCCTTTGTGCCGCCGCGGGGGCGATCGTAAGTTTCGCCGTCGTCATGGGCATCGTCATCGCGCAGATCACCAAGGCCGTTCCTGAGGCAGGCGGCGAATACACCGAAGGGGTCGTCGGGCAGCCCGAGTACGTCAACCCCGTCATTGCTTCCTCGGAAACGGACCTGGGACTCACAAAGTTGGTATACGACAATCTTTCGGATCTTTCCGACAGCGTCACGGCGTCGCCGGACCTGAAAACGTGGACGGTCCGCATTAAAGATAACCTTTTTTGGCAGGATGGCGCGAAGCTGACGGCTGATGACGTCGTGTTCACGGTGCAATCCATCCAAAATCCCGATGCCAACTCGCCGCTCTACCAAATGTGGCAAGGCGTGACGGTGAGCCGCTCGAGCGAATTGGAGGTGCAGTTTACGCTCGCGGCGCCATACGCCTTCTTCGGTAGCAACCTTAAAAATCTCTACATCCTGCCGAAGCACATTTTTGCGGATACCCCGCCGGGCAATTGGCGGCTTTCCGACTACAACCTGAAACCGGTAGGCAGCGGCCCGTATAAATTTGTCTCTTATAATAAGGATTCGGACGGCTTCATCTCTTCATATGATCTCACCGCATGGAACGGCACCAGCGACGCCAAGCCGCTCATCCAAGATTTCGATTTTAAGTTTTTCAACGACGAGAACGCCCTTGTAAAAAGTTTCAACGCCGGACAGATCGACGGCTTCGGCAACGCCTCGCCCGAGGACGTCTCCGAAATTGCGCGACCGTATGATATCTTCTCATGGCGGACGGCAGGATACTATGCGGTCTTTTTCAACCAAAGCAAGAATATCGCACTACAGGATCCGGCGGTGCGCGAGGCGCTTTCGGCAGCCATCGACAGGAACGATCTTATCGATCAAACCTTCGGCGATGGCAGCACCGCGCAAAAAGCAACGCCGGAATACGGACCGATCCCGGAAAATGCCGCCTACTACGCACCGACGCCGACCACTTCGTCAGCCCAATTTTCCGAAGATCTTCTGGACAACGCCGGATGGACCCTCGGTTCAAGTACTTTCCGTTCGAAGACCATCAAAGGGAGCGATATCCCGCTCACTATAAATCTCACGGTACCGCAGATCGATTTTTTGGAGAAAACCGCGAACGCCCTTCAGGTCGCGTGGCAGACGATCGGCGTGCAGGTGAACATCACCACCGACTCGCCAAGCGACATTGTTGCGAATGCCATAAAAAACCGCGACTATGAAGCGCTGCTCTTCGGCAATGTTCTCGGCCCGAGCTCCGACCTCTACTCCTTCTGGGACTCGTCGCAACGTTTCTATCCCGGTCTCAATCTTGCCATCTATGATGACGGCGCCGCCGATTCACTGATCGAATCGGCACGACAGGCCCCGGAGAGCGCGACGACCTCGCAAGAGATGACGGCGGCGCAAAACGAGATCGTTGCAGGCTACCCCGCAACATTCCTCTACTCGCCAGATTATCTCTATATTGCCAACAACAACGTACAGGGCATCACGACCAGCAGCCTCCTCATCGATCCCTCCGATCGCTTCCGTGATATCAGTGGCTGGTATCTTGATACTGCGCGGGTCTTGAAGTGACTACTCGGGCAGGACAAAGCGCTGATTGACCAAAGGACGACCGCCGTGGTATACTGGAAGCACTAAGACGGTTACTCCTTCTAAAGTGACGGAGAAGTGGATTGTTCTGCCCTCCTGGCGAAACCGGCAGACGCGCAGCGTTCAGGTCGCTGTGGGAGCAATCCCGTGGAGGTTCAAATCCTCTGGAGGGCACAGATCGAAAAAGCATCGCGACAATGGCAAATTGCATTTCATGTCAGACCTCATAGTCAAGCATCGTAAGACATCGCGCCGATGAACTCC
The DNA here is from genome assembly GCA_964416665.1 of uncultured Candidatus Saccharibacteria bacterium. Classification (GTDB taxonomy): domain Bacteria; phylum Patescibacteriota; class Minisyncoccia; order UBA6257; family 2-01-FULL-56-20; genus JAKAGE01. Next base: position 41,630 of record CAYQFA010000001.1, on the reverse strand, counting down.
GGCCGGATTTTAGGCGACAAAAACAAACTAAACAAAAAAACAGAAAACGTAAGCATTTTAAATAAAAAAAATTAAACATTAAAAATAAAAGAAACAAATGATAAAGAAAAACGAAAATCAAAAACCAACCGAGCGGCCCAGGATAAAGCCGCCGGAAATACGCCGACGGCCGGCACCGACAGGCCCGGCGATGCGGCCATCAATGGCGATGCCGATGGCAGCACCGACGCCGGCGCATAATAACCACGGCCAGGCCTCACGCCAAGCGCCGGGGACACGTGAGCACCGCGAACATGGAGATCGGCCGCGAGGTCCGCGTTCCGCCTCGCCGCGAGCGATGGGCCCACGGCCAGGCGTCATCAATGTGCCAAACTCGAAACTGGGTCCGAAGCCGATGGTCGCCCGCGATCCCAATGAAAGATCCAACCCGGACGCGGTGCGCCTTGTGCCGCTTGGTGGGCTTGAAGAGGTCGGCCGCAACTGCTCATTTCTGGAGTACAAGAATGAGATCGTGATCATTGATATGGGTCTGCAGTTCCCCGAAGAAGAAACCCCGGGAATCGATTACATCATCCCAAACGTCGATTATCTCGAAAAAAGGAAACAAAACATCGCCGCCATCATTCTGACGCACGGCCACTATGACCACATTGGCGCACTGCCGCACGTGCTCGGCCGGCTCGGCAATCCTCCGATCTACGCGACATCCATCACAAAGGCGATCATCGAAAAGCGCGCCGACGATTTTCCGAACGCGCCGAAAATGAATATCCAGATCGTCAAAAATGGCGACGAAATGAAACTCTCGAACAACTTCACTGCGCTGTTCTTCGGCGTACCGCATACGATCCCGGAAACGACCGGCGTAATGATGAAGACGCCGATCGGCAACATCGTCCACTTCGCGGACTTCCGTCTTGACTACGATGACGAAGGCAACCCGCACGGCCTCGAGGAGTTCGAAAAGCTCGGCAAAATGGGCGTGCACACCTTCATGGTGGACAGCACGAATGCAGAGAAGCCCGGCCATTCGGTCTCGGAAAAAACCGTGGAGAAAAATCTCGAAGAGATATTCAGGGCTGCCGAGGGCCGCATCGTCGTGGCGACGTTCTCTTCTCTCATCACGCGCATCGCGGAGATCATCAAGATCGCCGAGAAACTTGGCCGCAAGGTCGCGCTGAACGGCTACTCAATGAAGACGAACATCCAGATCGCGCAGAACCTCGGCTTTGTGAAGGCGAAAGAGGGCACGCTCATCTCCGTGGAGGAGGTCAGTAAATTCAAAGATGATAAAGTAATGATCCTTTCCACCGGCGCCCAGGGCGAATCGAACGCCGGCCTTATGAAAATCATAAACGGCGAGCACCGCCACATCAAGATCAAGCCGGGCGACACGTTCGTGCTCTCGTCATCCGTCATTCCGGGCAATGAGAAAAGCGTGCAGACCGTGAAGGACAATCTGGCGCGCCAGGGCGCGATCGTCTTCCACTCGGCGCTTGTGGACATCCACTCTTCCGGCCATGCCCCCAAGGGCGACATCAAACTCATCATTGAACTGCTCAAGCCGAAATTCCTCATGCCGGTGCACGGCTACTACTTCATGCGCGCCGCAAACGGGCAGACTGCGCGCGATGCGGGTGTGGCGAAGGACAATGTCCGCCTCATGGACAATGGTGAAGTGGCAGAGCTCACGAAAGATTCATTCAAAGTGACCAAGGAAACCGTGCCGGCGTTCTATGTGATGGTGGATGGCCTTGGCGTGGGCGACGTGGAAGAGGTCGTCTTACGCGACCGCCGCGCACTCGCCCAGGAAGGGATGATCGTCATCATTCTTGCCATCGATCGCGACAAAGGAAAGATCTTAAAAAACCCGGACATCATTTCGCGTGGGTTCATCTATCTCAAAGAGAATCAGGAGATGCTCGACGAGATCCGCAAACGCATCCGTTCGCTCATGCAGCGCCTGCCGAACTATCGCGAGATCGAGCCGGACTATTTGAAGACGCTGATCCGCGACCAGGTCGGCCAGTTCCTCTACACGAAAACGAAGCGCCGGCCGATGATCCTGCCGGTAATAATAGAGATATAGATAGCCAGATAGCAAAAGCCCCTCTGAAACCGTTGTGTCTGCACAGCAGGTTTCAGAGGGGCTTTTGCTATCTGGGACTACCCATCACATATTAGCGAAAAGATTATCCATCCGCCTCACTGATTTCTAAAATTTATTTCACATTCTCAGAACAATCCTGCTTGGCAAAAAATTCCTCAATAAGAATGATATCCCTTAAATCCTTTTCCCTCCCCGACGCCTTCTTCCATTTCACAAGTTCCTCAAGTTGAATATATGGCACGCCGTCAATGAGCGTAGCATTTTTTATAAGCCAATCGGTTTCTGCAAAGTAACGATCGTCGCATGAGTACTCCGATAAAATATCAACGCCATTTCCCTTTAAAATCCTGTCTGTGGATCCGCGTTGCCATCCCGCCTGACACTTCTCGCATTCGCACAGCTTCCATCCTTTCTGCATCAACTCCATAAAAAGATCTTCCGTCACGACAATATCAAGATCCTTCGCCTTGCGAATGCCGAATGCCTCCATTGCACCACCGACGACCACATACTTTCCGATAGGGAGACCTAACGCCCTGACCTTGTCTGAGATTTCCATAGCGAAAGCCTATCATAAACCACAGCGACTTCAAACTAGCCTCTTCCAAGGATGAATCTGATTTTGTGAGCGAGCCTAGTGGCATCACAATACTCCTGCGCACAAATATAAAATTTGGGGTATGCCGGAGGCGCGAAGGCGCCGAGGCGTAGGCCGTTTTTAGCAAAAAACGAGCCGACCCCAAATTTTATATTTGTGCGCAGGAGTATTGTGATGCCTGTTTACTCGCTCACAAAATCGAACTTGTCGTTCGCGTACACCAGCTTTACTTTGCTTCCCTTCACCACTTTCTTCGCGAGGATAGCCTCAGAGAGCGGCGCACGGATCTTTTCGTCGATCACGCGGCGCAACGGACGGGCGCCGAACGCGGGGTCGTAGCCAAGCTTCGCGATCTCATTGAGCGCTTCCGGTGAAAAATCGAGGTAGATCCCCTGCTCTTTTACGGTGGCGACAAAATCGCGCACATTGAACTCGACGATCTTGACGAGGTCGGCAGGTTCGAGATTCTTGAAAACGATGATCTTCGAAAAGCGGTTCAAGAGCTCCGGCTTGAAAATATCAATGAGCCGCGCCTTCACATATTCCGAAATGTCCGCGATCGATTCGCCCTTCGAAAGCGCCTCGTTGATGATGTCCGAATGTGCGTTCGAAGTGGCGATGATGATCGTGTTGGTGAAATCGACGACGCGACCGAGGCCGTCGGTCAAACGACCGTCGTCCAGAACCTGCAGGAATAAATTGAGAATGTCCGGATACGCCTTTTCGAACTCATCGAGCAGCACGAGGCTGTATGGCTTTGCCAAAATCGCATCCGTGAGCGCGCCGCGGACCTGACCGTCCGGCGAACCAATGAAACGATAGAAGCTTTGCTTGTCCTGATACTCCGTCATGTCAAAACGCACCATCATTTTCTCGGAACCGAACTGGATCTCAGTAAGGATCTTCGCGAGCTCGGTCTTGCCGACGCCGGTCGGGCCGACAAAGAGAAAGCTCGCGATGGGGCCGCCCTTCCGCGTCAATCCGCTGCGATATTCGCGAAGCGCCTGGGCGACCGCCTTCACGGCCTCGTCCTGACCGACAAGATTATTATGGATGATCGCCTCCATATTAAGGAGCTTTTCCGCCTCCGCACCTTCCGCCTCGTGCATGGGGATGTTCACCTTCTCCTCGGCGACCGCCGTCACGCGCTCGGGGGTCAATGTCTTCTCGCCACGGCGCTCTGCATCAACCAATGCGCTCTTCAAAAGTTCCTCGGCGCTCGACGGAAGGAACTTTGCCCGCAAATATTTTTTTGCGAGGAACACCGCGCGCTTGATCGCGCCAAAACTGATCTCGATACCGGAATCGTTCTCAAAGATGGAGCTCTCGTAGGTGAGCAATTTTTCCGCATCGGCCTCGCTGATCTCCGAAACCGAGATCTCCTCAAAAGCCCCGACGAAATCGCTGCGCGGCTCGATGAATTGTTTGAACTCCTTGGGATATGTGGATCCGATGACCGGGAAATTGTTCGCCATGATGATCGGCATGAGCGCATCGGCGGCGGAAAGGAACGCCGTGCCCGAGGTGTGAACAAGGTTGTGGATGTCGGGAATATAAAGCACCACGTTGCCCGCGTCATAAATCTCCTGGACGATCCCTTTAAGACGGGCACCGAGCTCTTCCGGCGCGGCGCCGGCAACAAGACTTTGAATCTGAAGGCTCACAAGACGCTTATCGAACAAGCCCTTTGGCACGTCATCATTCACAAGCGCAAGCGCGAGATGCTGAACGATGCTTTCCTTGCCGATACCCGCTTCGCCGATAAGCAGCGCGTTCGGATCGACCGGCCGCGCAAGCGTTTCCACCAACCGTTCATACTCGGCCTCATGGCCGATAAGGAATCCCACCTGCGCGCTACGGGCGAGGTCGGTGAAGTCGCTGCTATACCTGTCGAGCAGCGGCGTCGGACGCGACGTCCATGCGCGGTTCATGATGCGATGCTTGATCGTCCGCCGCCCACCGAAGCCATCGAGCATCGATGGCAGCCTTTTGAAAAGCCCGTGGCGGATGAGAGAACCGAAAAGTAGAGCGCGCTCAAGATCGCCCGGATTGATGGAGAAAAGATTGAAAAGACGGTTGAGCGCCTCGTCGTTGATCTTCCCGAGCGCCGAGAAGAGGTCGGGTGGCTGGATGAATTCGCGGTTGGCGGCGATCGCCTCCTGAAATGCCTGCGTCACGACCACCTCGATCTTTTGCAGACGCTCTTCTTTCGTCTGCGCGGTCACGAGCGTGCTCGGATCGTCAAGGAGCGACTCAAGCTTGGTCCTGAATTCGTCGGGCTTCACATCCAGCCGGCGCAGACCTTCCTCGATCTGCGGCGATTCGAGCAGCCGCTTCGCGAGCTCGAGAAAAAAGTTCCGCTTGGTGACGATGCTCCGATCGAGCACGCGCTCGATCGCATTGAACGTCGCCGGCGACATCACACTTGCAAGATTTATCTTGCCCCCTTTGGAATCAAGTTCGGAAATGGGAACATCTCCCTGGCCATGGTGCATCAAAAGGTCGACCAGGAAGAGGAGCATGAATATCCCGATCCAAACGATGAAATGGATCCCCGAGAAAAGGAAGGCGACCGTGGCGATGACAAAAACAACATACGCGACGCAGTCAACGACGCGGACCAAAAGCCTTCCCGCGAAGGTCATTCGTAAGCGCGGCTCGTCCAAATATGATTCGAGGCTAGAAGGTTTTTGCAGCATAGTAAAAAATGATGAATGGGATCGCGATCCAAACAAGATAGATCAAAAGGAAGACGGCCGCGAGGATGACATAAACCACCGTTCCAATCGCAATACGCCCGGAGCGGAAAATGATACCGAGGATCCTTCCGATGACGCTATAATCCCCGTAGAGCGGATCGAAAAAATGGCGGAGCGTGATCTTCAGGGCAAGCGAATGGTCCGCCGACGTGAGTGCGCCCATGAACCCGCGACCGATCGCGCGCGAGCCGTTGATATACCAGTGATGGAAAAACTCAAAAATGCGGTAAAAAAATCGTTGGAGAAGATACACCAGAGCGAAGTCCATATCACAATAATACCACGCCCTAGAACAAACTTCCCTGTTTCGGTTTCTCTGTTTTCGGTCCCGGTTCTTTGGCGGACTCCCGGGCGGGCACATCGAATGCCGGCGGCAGTTCGATGACCGGCTCGCCCGCCAGAACCTTTGGGATTTTTTTAAAGTCGTCGCGAAGAACCTCCATCATCGTCGTCGCGCGCAAGGCGGCCGCAGGATGATAGACAGGGAATATCATCTGGCCGTCAACCGCCAGCGGACGCCCATGGTCACGGGTTATTTTCGCCTCGGGTAAAAAATAATTCATCGAAAAACGGCCGAGCGTCACAATGAGTTTCGGCTTTATGATCCCGATCTGGCTCGTGAGATATGGCTTATACGCCTCTATCTCGCTTGGCAACGGATCGCGATTGTCCGGCGGGCGCCGCTTTACAATGTTGGTGATATAAACATCCCCGCGCTTCCAACCGAGCCCCTCGATCATATTGTCGAGCAACTGGCCGGCCCGGCCGACGAACGGCCGCTTCAGGCGGTCTTCGTTCACACCCGGCGCCTCACCGATGAACATCACATCGCAATCAATATTTCCCTCGCCAAAAACGAGGTTCGATTCCTGAAGCGGAAGCGCCCGATCCGCGGCTATGTGCGCCTCAAGTTCCTTAAGCTGCGCAGCTTTATCCATAGGGACATTATAGCGAAGGCCGCTTGATAACGTCCACCACCTTGCCGTTCACGAAAAAATCGTCGTCGGGAGAAATATAGATGGGAGCAAAATCTTCCGTCGAGTCCGAAACGAGGACGACCTGCTTGTTCTCTTTATCTTTATGAAACCGCTTTACGTTCGCGGCGCCGTCAATGACCGACAGGATCACCTCGCCTTCATCCGGCATGCAGTCGCTGTTATCAACGATAAGATAATCGCCATCATTGATGACTTTACCGTTCACCCTCGCCTGGTTCATAGAAAATCCATCGGCACGCACGGCAAAAAGCCCCGTGTTGTTTTGTCGTTTGATAAGCGAATTCGAAACACGAAGGTAGCCAACGACGTTCTCATCCGCAAGCACTTCGGCAGGGCCGCAGTTGGCGACACCGACGATGGGAATCTGGAGCAGGCGTTTTCCATTCTGGAGAAAACCGTCGATCCAGCCGTTTTGAGGTCTTTCGATGGTCCCTTTGATGTGGTCGATCTTCAAAAGCCCTCGCTTTTCGAGCTGCTGGAGGTGATGTTTTATCTTCTGGGCTGACTTATCCCCAACTAATTCACCGATTTCCCGCAAGGAAAGACTGGAAATGCTGCGATTTTGAGCCAATCTAAGCAGTTTTTCCTGGATAGGATGCAGTTTCTGGGTTTCCATAAGGCTATTATACCACGAACTGCTTGACTGCTGTCAAGTCCTCTTGACACTTGACAGATTCCCCGGGGCCGCCTAGACTTATCGAGTAGGCAATTCCTTGCGAAATAATAAATAGAAAAAAGAAAGGTCGATCATCCAACGACGAACATCATAAACCAAACACAATCATCGCCATGAAAATCGTACGCATCGGTAACAACTTCGTCACATTCTGGTCGTTCAAGAAAGTCGAAACACCCCGCACATTCCATTTTTTCTTTTTCTAGTATGACATGAACGACCGACTTCACTAAAAATCCCCGCGCGCGCGGGAATTTTTTTAAATTTATCCAGAAAAGCTGTTTAAGTTTCCTTTTATTGATTCGGCCATCAAGTCATATAAGTCTGCATAGCTATCGAGATACCACTCTGCCGTTTCTTCGGAAATGATCTTAAGATCCGTCTTAGCGTATCCCTGGCAATCTCGGATAAGCCTTGCAGAGTATTTCATGGGGGCCCTTTACCGCGAATTAATTTCCTTTAAAACTTGGACGCTGTCGTCGTGGAGTTCGCGCATGGCCTTACTATTAATGTTGGCATTCATAAGCATCTGGTAAATGATATCTCTATCGGCATCGGAAAGAACTTGCTGCTGAAAACTTAAAATCTTATGGATCAAATCTCTCCCGTGCCCCACTGAGGTAGTGCCAGCAATTTTTAGTTTGTCCGCTGATGGGAAAGCGACGTAGGGAATTATCGGTACACTGGGATAGCGTGGCCTCACGATGGCCTCGATGGCTTTACCGTGGGCGTAGTTTTGGCGTAAAGGGTTATAGAACCTACTTTTGGTTCGATAAATAACCTGAGTCCATTGCTCTTGATTAGCATTCCCAAAAATCCAGCCTGCATAGTCTTTGGTCTCTATGCAAAATATCCCATAATTAGAGACAACAACATGATCAATTTGTGTGGTATTTAAGTTCCCTTCCGACTTAAGTAGGAGATCGTTCAATATCTTATAGCGACTTGGATCAAGTTCGAGAAGCTTCCCATAGATAAAATTTTCACCGATGTGTCCCTTAACCTGGTTTATCCAACCACCAAATAAAAATTTTATAATTCCCATGATAGCTAAGAATTGAATGGCCTGCCGTAAATCAATCCGCGAAGTATAAGCTTAGAGAAGCGCCTTCTGGTGTTTCTGTGTATATATCATAACATCATCAAAAATATCTAACACAAATTCAAAAACAGCTCTCTCGCGTGGAATCGCCCGCGGCTCAAATGCTCGCCGCCGCTCGCATTTGGCCTGGGCACCGCCTCACTAATTTTTTCTGCTGAAAAAATTAGCTCCGGCGTTCGATTCCTCTACAAGAAAAACAAGTTGGAGTCTTTGCTTAGGATTGAGGGTATGCCGGAGGCGCGTAGGCGCCGAGGCGTAGCGCGCAATCAGCAGATTGCGACGCGACCCTCAATCCTAAGCAAAGACTCCAACTTGTGCTCTCGCGTGGAATCGAACCACGACCACCTCCTTCGGAGGGAGATATTCTATCCATTAAACTACGAGAGCCTCGACGCTTCTAATGTACTACAAACTGGTATAGCTCGTAAACCGCGGCGAGAATGAATATCGCGGCGGCAACATCGAGAAAGAACTTCTTTGCCGGCCCGGGCGCAAGCGCGCGCCGACCCACCGAAACGATAAGAAGGTACTGCATGCTCAGGAACAACCCTCCGACCAGGCCGATGACGGCCAGAAAATCATTGAGCCCAAGCGCGATAAGCAGCGGCGGCAGAAAAAGGATGGTGCCGCGGGAGATGAACGTATTCCAGTGGAGATCCTTCTCCAATGAATTTTTGATCTCGCGCGAGATCGGGATATAGACCGTTCCCACGGCGATCAATCCCATGATCGCAAGCATCTCTTTTTTCCAAAACGGCCACGCCGCAAGACCGGAAGCGGTATCGGGAGTGATGACAGAGCTCGATCCCAATATCCCGGCCGCGAACATGGTAAAGAGCAACGCCGCGATGCCGGTCCCCAGCGCGAGGGATATCCACGGACGGCCGCCTGATCCTTTCCCTTTTTTCCTGGCCTCATATACCGGCTCGATACTTGTCCATCCGGCAAGCGAGAACAGTATCGCGCCGAAGGGAAGGAAGATGTTTTTCGCGCTGATGGCGGGAACCCCATTGAAGACCACGTGAGGGATGGCGGTAAAAAAGATCAAAAGGACGATTACCGTCGTAGCGATGATACCAAAGAATTCCAGATCGGCGGCGCGACGATTATCAAGGAACAATGGGATGGAGATGAATGCCCAAAAGGCCACGAAAGCATACTGCTCGCCCACGGATGGCAACGCGAGGTGGATGAACTGCGTCCCAAGGAGAAGGTAGGCAAGGAGGGTCAGTAGAAGGCCCATGACGATCGCAAAAAAGCCTATCCAGAAACCGCTCTCGCCCAAATAGATCCTTGCGAGCCCGAGCAGCCGCTCTTTCTCGCCAACCTTTTCGAGCGTGGCAAGATACACGCTATGGGCGAGTACGACAAGACCGGCCAATGCGACCATATAAAAGAGGCAGAGCAGCCAACCCGCCTCATAAAAAATATATGGCAACGCGAAAATGCCGTCGCCCACCGTGGCTGCGGCGACAAGTCCGGCGATCTTGAACCTCTGTGCTTTATCCATGGCGTTTATCCCCCTGCGTGGCGCGCCGTTGCCCTCACGTCCTTCGCGGTCACATTCTTTTCCTCGTCGCGGACGCGCTTCATCACTCTTTCAACCAGCGCCTTCGGATTGGAATCAAATATCACCTTGCCCATACCGCGATGGGCGATCTCCAAAATATGCTTGATCTCATCGCTCTCGCCGCCGGTGCCCGTCAAAACGCCCTGCGGCTTCTTGTCTTCGAACGCGATCGTAAATTCGTTGAGTGTGCCAACGCGGCCGTAGATGGTGATGACGGCATCCGCAGAGCGGGTGAGGAGAAGGTTCCTGCCGGAATAATCGAAGCCGGTATAAATGATGAGGTCGTGATATTCGAGCGGCAGATGATAGGTCTTCACGTGTGCAAGTTTTGATACCGCCGGCGAGAGGCCGATGACGATGCCGCCAGCCTCCTTTGCACCCTTCGCGCACCAATACGGGATCCCCGTCGTCGCGCCAGTGACAAGCACCGCGCCCTGCTCGGCGACCAACCTTCCTATCTCCATGGCCTTTTCGATGGTGCCCGGGGGACAATTTTTTGTTTCCGCCGATCCCGAAATGCAAACTTTGTATTTCAGATAACTGCTTCCGATGTCGTTCGCTTTTTTCTTTGGCATAATAGTAGTTTTATAATATCACACTCTCGCCCGCTTTCGGCACCTCCGCCTCCACATGAAATTCCTCCGTGATCTTTCCGGCAAGCGTTTCGGCCGATTGCTGCTCGCCCTGTACCACGAAAACTTTTTTGAGCGTGGGCGCCATGGAACTCAGCCAGTCAAGAAGGTGCGGCTGGTCGGCGTGGGCCGAGTAGCCGGGGATGTTTACGCGTTTCGCGCGCACCGGAACGGTCTCCCCGAAGATTTTCACTTCCGTCGCACCCTCAAGCAGCTGCCGACCCATCGAGCCATCGGCCTGATAACCCACGAAGAGGATCTCGCTCTTCGGATCGGGAAGATAACGCAGCTCGTGATGGAGAATTCTCCCGCCATTCGACATGCCGGAACCGGCGATGATCACTTTTGGCGCCGGAACACCGTTGATCTCCTTCGACTGCTCGGTGGTAAGCGTGAGCCGCAATCCCGGAAAATTAAGAATGTCATCGCCTGATCGCGCGAGATCCTGCGTCTCCTTATTGAAATAACTTTCGTGCTTTTTATAGACCGCCGTGAGTTTGATGGCGAGCGGGCTGTCGATGAACACCGGCACGCGCGGGATCAGCTTTGCCTCGAACAGTTGGTGGAGGTGATACAGCAATTCCTGCGTACGCTCCATGGCGAACGTCGGGATCATCAGGACACCACCTGCCTGAACGGTTTCGATGACCGCCTTCTCCAGCATCTCCTTGCGCCCGGCGACATCCTCGTGCACGCGGTCGCCGTAAGTGGATTCGATAAGGCAATAATCCGCCGAAGGGATCTTCTCGGTCGGCTTAATGATGGGCGCCGGGGTGTTGCCAAGGTCGCCGGAGAAAACGATCGTCTTCCCCTCGACCTCGACATGGATGATCGCGGACCCAAGAATGTGTCCGGCATCATAAAGCTCTATCTTAAAACCTTCGATGGCCACTGACTCGTGGTATTCAAGCCCATGCCATAAATGCATCACGCGCGCGATGTCCTCGTTATTATAGAGCGCCGGTTTTCCTTCGCGCTCGGCCTCGCTCGCCAATAGGTGTTCGGAATCAAGCAACATAAGCTCGGCGAAGTCCTGTGTGGCGGTCGTCGAATAGATCGTACCGTGGAAGCCCGCCTTCACCAGGCTTGGCAAACGACCGATGTGGTCAAGATGCGAGTGGGTTATGAAGACCGCGGTGATTTCCTTCGGGTCGTAGGCGAACGCCTCAAAATTCTCGCTCTCGGCATAATGGCTGCCCTGATGGAGGCCGCAATCGATCATGATCTTCGTACCATTCGACTCCAAAACATAATTCGCCCCCGTCGCCTCACCGGTGCCACCGTAAAAAGTTAGTTTCATATATGGAAAGTATACGCCGCTTAGGGCTTTTTTTGTAGCAACTCCTCAAACGTCTCGCGTTCGTTCCACGGGATCTTTTTGCCGTTGGCGCAATGGATCCATTCCTCGCTCCCCTTGCCGGTGCCGATGATCACATCACCGACGCCGGGTCGCGCAACGGCAATCGCTTTTTGTATCGCCGCCTTTCGGTCAAGTATTTCGTGCAACATCGCGGCAGGATAATACTCATTCATAATTCCCTCTTTGATGGCCGCGACGATCGCAGCCGGATCTTCGTCGTAGGAATCCTCGTCGGTAAGGATTATCTCGTCACAATATTTCGCGGCAATCGCGCCCATTGCCGGGCGCTTCCACTTGTCACGTCCCCCGCCGGCGGCACCTAACACGCAAATCAGGCGCGGATTCGGATTCGTCGACGACGGCTTTGATTTCACTGCTTTGTACGCCGCTTCAAGTGAGTCGGGGGTATGGGCATAATCGACGACCGCCGTATAGCCGTTCGCTTTTACGAACTCCATCCGTCCCGGCACGCCGCCAAAATTGAGAATGGCTTTTTCTATGGTCGCATCGTCGATGCCGAACGTCTTCGCGATCGCCGCGGCGACCGCAATGTTCTCCTCATTAAATTCGCTCAAAAGAAATTTTTCCGATTGAGCGCCCGATCCATCCGTACCCACTTCCGCCGCGCGTGCCGCGCGGATCTTCGGCAAACAATTCTTGAGCGTTTCGTCTTCTTTTGAATAACTCATCGGCGCGTGCTTAAAAAGCGCGCGGGTAAAAAAATCAAAGTTCTTCTCGTCGCGATTCAAAAAGACCTGACCGCCATGCGCACACACGTACTCCAAAAATGCGAGTTTTGCCGCGCGATAGTTCTCGAACGACCCGTGCGATTCGATGTGCTCCGGGGCAAGATTCGTCAAGACGCCGATATCCCACGCAACGAAGCGATGGCGATGCAACACCACACCCTGTGACGTGACCTCGATCAGCGCGTATTTACATCCGGCATGCGACGCGTCGCGCAAAAAGTGCTGCAAAAAAGCACGACCCGGCATCGAATTACGGGTTTGGTTCTTGGTGGTCTTTTCGCCGACCTTCACGCGCAGCGATGAAAGCAAAGCCGTCCGCTCACCGGCAGCTTCGAGGACGGCATTAATAAGTTCAATGGTCGTCGTCTTCCCTTTCGTACCTGTCACGCCGATGACGATGAGCTTCTTGCTCGGATGGCGATAGATGGTGGCGCCGGTCCATGCCCATAAAAAATGGTATGTGGATGTTACGCCGGGGAGATTATAGAAAAATTTTACGAGTCGGCTGTTTTTAATGTTCGCCATAAAGGACGGTGATGATAAAGTAAATTATTTCGTGCTTAATATTCTGAGCGCCGCTTTCAAGCGGTCTTCGGTCCCCGTCACCGCGGCATCAACTTTTCCAAGCGCGGCACGCGCCTCATCGCGGCGATAGCCGAGACCGGTAAGTGCCTCCACAAGATCCGAGTCCGTCTGCATTTTTTCCACGACCGCGCCGGAGGTCACCGATGTTACCTTTGACCTCAATTCCAAAATGACCCGCTCGGCGATCTTCCTGCCGACACCCGCCGCGCGGGTGAGCAGATCGGGGCGCCCTTCCTTGATCGCCGCGGCAAGCTCGCCTAATGGCCCGACGTCAAGGATCGCGAGAGCCGACTTTGGCCCGACGCCCGAAACTGAGATGAGAAGCTCAAAGAAATCCAACTCTTCCTGGGAAACAAAACCGTAGAGATCGAGAGCGTCCTCTTTCACATTAAGATGCGAAAAGAACTTTGCCTCACCCCCGGCTGCCGGCAATGCGTCAATGGTTCGCTTGCTCGCGTAAAGTTTAATGCCGAGACCACCAACTTCAACGACCACAAAACCATCCCCTTTTAACGCCAACTTCCCCAAGACGCTATAAATCATGCCTCCATTATAGCGCGGATGCGGATAAAAAGGAGCGCTGGAAGAGGTCGGGTGGCGCGAAGCCATGAAATCACTGCGGAAATCTTGACAAATAGAAGCGAAAATGATATTAATACGGGCAGAGTTCGCTTGCCAACAGAATAACAGTTGCGCGAGAAGCTCAATTTTGCACCCAGGAGACGATTGTGAAAAAAAGTTTCTTAGTTGTCTTTGCTCTTGTATTCGCGTTTACCTCAACACTCGTCGGCCGGGCGCAAGACCTGCCCGATGCTCCCTTGCCCATGGCAATCAAAAAGATCGCCATGGGTCCCGGATATACCATGATCACGGGGCACTCCAGACTCGACAGGATCGAAAAGCTCTCGCTCATTCTTGAGCGATATCCTGCGGCGGTGTTCGACCTGGGGGCAACGGAGGCCGGACTGACGGTCCCGGGGTATAGCTACACCACCCCAGGCAAGTACAAAGGCATGACGGTGTCCATCTGCGAGGCCGACCCCTTGCTGACAGGCTTTGGCCCGTGCAACAAGGTCGGAGTAGCAGGATCTTCGGCGGTGTTCGAGGAATTGTTGTCGTGGACATCCGTTACGATCCCGCGACACTTCATTCATCACGGGAACGCCGCAAAGATCACAACCATAACAGTCAACGCCGGCGTGACGGCGGTGCATATCTGGTTGGGGGCCCGCAATATCCGCCTGATGCAGAACTTCCCGCCAAAAAACGATTGACCATCGCATTTCAGCCCCCGCAAAAGAACATCTTTTCGGGGGCGTTCTCATTAAAAGACCCTGCCCGCTTGCAATTATCCATTTTTGTTTTATACTAACCCTCATGCCAATCACTACATCAGCAAAGAAAGCGCTCCGCCAGAACAAGACCCGCCACACGAGAAATGTGGTCAAAAAAGAGGCCTATAAGAAGGCTGTTATTGATTACCGCAAGCTTGTAGCCGCAAAGAAGCTCGATGAGGCCGCAAAGGCGCTTCCGGCAGCGTTCAAGGCTCTCGACAAGGCTGCAAAGACGAACGTCATTGAAAAGAATAAGGCCAGCCGCCTAAAGTCACGTCTCGCTCAGCTGATCAATAAGTCTACCAAGGCCTCTTCGTAGTCCACTTTTCCGGACTTCACCGCCAGATCATATTCCGCCATGTGCGGAATTTTTTCTTGCCATTGCGATGCAAGGATGTTGAATATCTTCGCTGCCGGGTCGCCGAGCGCGAGCATGGACTCGAAGGCGTACAGCCGATTTTTGAGGTCATAGCTTTTCAATCCGTTCATAAGCCCCCAATAGTTCGGCGCGATCTCGAGATCGAACACATTCAGATCTTTCTTATCGATCACCGCGCCATCTTCGGCAAAGCCGGCGAGCTTTTGAAGTTCGGTGATAACACCCCACGTATCGCCCTGATATACATCCGCCAAAAATTGGATCGCTGAGGCGGTAAATTGAATACCAAGTTTTTTTGCCTCAGCTTTAATGAAGCTGATCCATTCGGCACCCGAGAGAACTTCGAATTTCTGCGCGATCGCCGGCTTTTCCAAAAGGAACGCGAGCGCCTTCATTGGTTTATCTTTTTCGGTGATAAGTAAAGTGATATTTTTAGAAACCAAGAATGGCTTAAGCAGTTTTGCCAATTTTGGCGCGGGAATCTCGAACGCGTTTTCGATTACCGCGAGTTTCGCCGATTCGAAGATGGATTGGTTCGCGAGGAATTCGAGAAGCTCATCCTGCGCGCTACCATTTTCCAGATCAAAAAAGGCTAAACCGGTCGCCGAGCGCTTCTTGTTGAATTCATCGACAAGCGACTGCTTTTTCAGTTGTCGCCGATAATCATCAGGGCCGTAGAGAAAAATGATCATTGTGCCTTGGGCGGCGTTTTTTGATGGACAATCGCCGCATGGACGAACTCACGGAAAAGCGGGTTGGGATCGAGCGGCCGCGACTTCAGCTCAGGATGAAACTGTGTGCCGATGAAAAACGGATGCACCGCTTTCGGAAGCTCCATAACTTCCATGAGCCTCCTGCTGGGCGACTGTCCGGAAAAGATGATCCCTGCTTTTTCAAGCCGCTTCACATAAACAGGGTTGACCTCATAGCGATGGCGGTGACGCTCGGAAATATTCGTCCTCCCGTACGCCTTCTCCGCTGCGCTCCCCTTCTTCAACACCGCCGGATATGCGCCAAGCCGCATCGTGGCGCCGTACTTCTTTTCCGCCATGAGCTTCTTTTGCTCCGGCAGGATATCGATGACGGGATACTTCGTTTTCGGATCGATCTCTGTGGTGTTGGCGCCCTTGAATTTCAGCACATTGCGGGCATATTCCACCACCGCAAGCTGCATACCATAGCAGAGCCCGAAATACGGAATCGCATGCTCGCGGCAATACTGGATAGCCGCCAGCTTCCCTTCCACGCCACGACTCCCAAAGCCTCCCGGCACGATGATGCCGTCGTATTTTTTAAGCTCCTCGAGCGCCGCGCCGCCTTTTTCAAATTGCTCGGAATCCAGCCAATGGATCTGCGGACGCACGTTCCAAAACGCGGAAGCGTGCTTGATCGACTCGATCACAGAGAGATACGAATCCGCAAGAATGAACTGCCCGGTCGAAAAATATTTTCCCACGATGCCGATGTGTACCAGTTCGCTCGCGTTGTGCACTTTTTCCGCGAACGCGCGCCACTCCTTCATATCCTTTTTCCGCGGCCGCATGGAAAGTTTCTCCAGAATGATGTCCCCGATATTATCCTTCTCGAAATTGACGGGAATGTCGTAAAGGTTCGCGACGTCCGGTGCGGAGATGACATCCTCTTCGCGCAAATTGCAATTGAACGCGATCTTCTCTTTCCTTTTCTCGTCGAGAGGATACTTCGCACGCGCAAGGATGATGTCCGGTTGCAATCCCACGCCGTTCAGCGCACGCACCGCATGCTGCGTCGGTTTCGTCTTCAACTCATTGTCGTCGCTCATGATCGGCAAATGGCTTACCAACACGAGCAAGACATCTTTCGGATGCTTGATCCTCAGCATGCGCACCGCTTCCAGGAAAAGTATGTTCTCATATTCTCCCGCCGTGCCGCCGATCTCGATGATCGCCACCTCCGCCTTCGCAAGTGCGACGGCGTTGTTGATGCGGTCGATCACTTCTATCGGAATGTACGGCACCACGCTCACCGATCTTCCGCCATAGCCCATGCTCCGCTCGCGCTCGATCACGGTTTTGTAGACACTCCCCGTCGTCATGTAATTTGCGCCGGAAAGATCGCGATCGAGGAAGCGCTCATAATTGCCCATGTCCTGATCGCACTCGGTGCCGTCGTCCAAAACAAAAACCTCACCGTGTTCGGTGGGGTTCATAGTGCCTGCGTCAACGTTTACATACGGATCGATCTTGAGAGAAGTGACTTCGATACCACGCGACTGGATGATTTTTCCGATGGAAGAAGATGCAACGCCCTTTCCGACTCCCGACATCACCCCGCCGACAATGAAAATATATTTTGTGGTTTTGGTTATCATATCGCCTATCAGTTTACACGAAACGTCTTGGCAAGGGCAAGGGGAAATCATGCCGTTTTCAGCAGAAAACGACGCGACCTCCAAAAACAAGGTAATATGTGCGAACTACACCATATCCTCCGAGCTCACTTCGTGCCGGGGCACCAAACTTGAGTCGGTGGGAAGGGCAAATGAGATGGTGGTTCCGCGGTTAAGCTCGGATTCGGCCCATATCTGCCCACCATGGGCGACAATGATGCCTTTGGAAATATAGAGGCCGAGGCCGGAGCCCTCGGTTTGAGACTTCACGGCGTTCTCCGCGCGATAAAATTTGGAAAAAAGCTTCGAGATGGCCTCCGATGGGATGCCGATGCCAGTGTCCTTGACGCTCACCACTACAAACGGCTTGTCCTGCATCTTGTCGATCTTCACGGTGACCTCACCATTCTCCACGTTATAACGGATGGCATTTTCGAGCAGATTCGTCACGGCAAGCGAAAGGCGCTTGGGGTCGATGTTCACGTGCGGCATCGGTTCGGAGGGGCGATCGAAATATATCTTGACACCGGCCTTGCGTGCGGCGGGAAGAACGTCGGCAAGCATCTTGCCGACATAATCAACGATGTCCGCATCCTCAAAGTTATAGCCGAATTGCCCGTCCTCCATTTTGGCGATGTTCAAAAGATCCTCGATCCTATGAAGGAGATTCTGGCTCGCCGCCAACGCAGTATCGACGATCATCTTGTTCGTCTCATTAAGTTCGGTGACCTGCGAGAGCGACTGAAGCGCCCAGTTGATATCGGTCACCGGCCCACGCAACTGGTGCGAGGCGACCGTGATGAATTCGTTCTTCGAGCGCAACGCGGCGACGAGGGCTGTGCGGTCGCGGATGATCTTCATAAAGGCGAGCGGATTCCCAGCGGCGTCCAAGACCGGTATCGTGGTGACCCTGAGCTCAAGCTCCGGATCGGTGAATGACACGTCGGCGACCTGCGGAGTATCACCCTCCTTCGTGCGGATGAGCACCCGCGGTGCAAGCGACGGGAAAATGACCTGGACGAGAATGCGCCACCCATCCTTCTCGACATCACGGGCGGAGAGCACGTGACCAAGTGCCGCGCTTGCCGGGAGTTTAAAAAGTTTTTCCGCGGCACCGTTGAAGAAAACCACCTTAAAGTCCTCATCGTAGACAATGAGCACGTCATCGATGCTCGCAAGGATGCTTTTAAGTTCACTGCCGCCAACGCTCGCCCCCCGGTTCATTTTCGCGGCGATATAAATATTGGCTGAAGCGAGCGCCGCGACCACAATGAGCAGGGCCGTTGTGACGATGGCAAGGATTGGAGCGAGCCCGCCCACAAGAACGATGACGATCGCAACAGCAACGGCCGCCAATAGAAACCAAGCGACGCGGAAGCTGCTCGACATAACAACGTCTTTAAATTTTGGGCTCGTGCTATCGTTCAATACCTTTAATGATACACAAAAGACGCCTTTTAAAACAGTGATTGCTGCGCGGTCGGCGGGCGCTTTTTTGCCGCCGAAGATTTCGATGGCGCGTCCTCCCCGTGAAGCCGCTTCACAAGCGTCGAAAAACCCATGGCGACAAAGTACTCCTCTGCGCCATTCGTCGTAGGATATGGCCTTAGCGCCTCAAGCTCCGGCATCTCGATCGGCGCATTTTTTTCTAAAATGACCAGTTCACGGGAAAGTTCGGCTTCCTTCTTGTATGCCCCGAATTTTTGCTGGAGCTTTGCGTCCTCGGATAAGTGCTCGAACATGTTTTTTACCGTACCAAAACGCTTGATAAGCTCAGTTCCCGTCTTCGGCCCGATCCCCGGCACGCCTTTGATATTATCGGAATTGTCTCCCACAAGCGCCTTGTAATCAACGAGCTGCGTTGGTGCGAGGCCGTTATATTTCGCGATGACGGCGGCTTCGTTATAAATTGTCGTATCGCTTATGCCCGTGTTGAAGACTTGGACCACCAGCTTGTCTCCTTCCACAAGCTGCAACGTATCCCGGTCGCCGGTGAGGATGACCACCTGGATGTCCGGCGCGTTTTTAAAATGGACCGCGAGCGTCGCAATAAGGTCGTCGGCCTCAAAGCCGGGCTTCTCGAAGGTAGTGATGCCGAATGCGGCGAAAAGATGATGCGCCTCGATGATCTGCTGGATAAGCTCGCTCGGCGCCGGCGGGCGCTGGGCCTTATATTCGGCGTAGATCTTATCGCGGAAGGTCGGCTCGGGACGGTCGAAGAGCGCCGCAACATAATCGGGACGATCCTCGCGCCACAGCCGCAGCAGAATGCTCGCGATGCCGTAAATGGCACCGGATGGTTTGCCTTCCGGCGTCGTGAACGGCGGCAGCGCGTGAAACGAGCGATGGATGATCGAATTCGCGTCGATGAGAAGAAGTTTTTTCATTTTGACGGTTCCTTCATTGTAATCGTTCTCTCGTTTTCTTTCCTGCCGTGACGGAATTGCAGCCATCGCGCGCTTTTCGGCAACGCGCTTTTTATCCGCTCGCCCCATTCAACAAGAATGAGGTTTTGGGGGTCGGCAAGCATTTCATCGAATGCGAGCGATGAGAGTTGCTCGGCGTTCTTGAGGCGATACGCATCAATATGAAAAATGTGCGAAAATCTTTTTCGTGGCGCAAGCCGGTAGCGGCGCATGATCACGAACGTCGGACTGAGCGCGCGCTTTTTGATCCCGGCGCCTGCAAAAAACCCCTGGACGAAAGTGGTCTTCCCTGCGCCGAGCTCGCCGGACAACACAACGACCGTGGCGCCGGACCCCTTTCCCGCGCCGGGCCTTTTCCCCAAAAGCGCCACGGCAAATTCCTCACCGATCCGCTTTGTCGCCTCCGAAGAGACAGTGTGATAGGTTTTCATTTTTGGCGAAAAGATAAATAAACAGCAAGAAGATGGTTGATGCGATACCAATGGCGAGTAGAAAAAACAATGATGGGGCGGGCGGCGGCGAAAGCGATGTGCCTTCCGGATAATTTACCGACGCGATCATGGTGTTGACCGTCTTATTGAGTGCGCCCGGAGTCGGGTCGGTAAAAACAAAGTGCTGCGCCGACGATGCGGCGTAACTGATGCGCGAGAAACTCTTCCCCTCGGGCGCCGAACCCACAAAACTCGCCTGATCAACCACCTGTCCGCCCGGACCATATAAGAATAATGCCCCGTCGCTGTTTTTCAAAGCCAGCCTCGTCTGCGCCTTCTTTAGCACCAGATAATCGCCGGATAAAATAGTATGGCCATTGAGGGAAAATTTCTTCTTGTCGCCGACACCGAGCGAATAGCCATCCAATAAAATCGACGAGCTGCCGCTGTTATAGAGCTCTATAAACTCGCCCGCAGCATCGGCGCCGACGGGATTGGGAAACCACTCATTGAGATAGAGCATAAGCCCAAGGCTACACGACCCAGGATTAAAAAGATCTAAAAAACTCTAGAACAGCTCGTCCCCTTGCTTTAGCTTCAAATGTTTATACGCAGCCGGCAGTACGACGCGGCCGCTCGATGAGCGTTGCAAAAAACCAAGCGTCATAAGATAGGGCTCGTAGATATCCTCGATCACGCCGCGCTCCTCGGAGAGCGCCGCAGCGAGTGTGTTGATGCCGACGGGGCCGCCATTGAACTTCTCGATGATCGTTAAAAGCAGCTGACGATCCTGCGGTTCGAGGCCAAGCTCGTCAACTTCAAGCATCTCAAGGGTGCGACGCGCAGAAGCTTCGTCGATAACACTGTTGCGATGCACTTCGGCGAAGTCGCGCGCACGGCGCAAAAGCCGGTTCGCAACACGAGGCGTCCCCCGCGATGCCCGCGCCAAAACCTCTATCGCCTCCGGCGACGCCTGGACGCCCAGAATTTTTGCCGAGCGCGTTAATATTTTTTTAATGTCATCCACCGTGTAGTATCCCAATCGCAATGTTGCGCCGAACCGCGAGCGAAGCGGCTGGGACAAAAGATTCTCGCGTGTGGTCGCGGCGATCAAGGTGAACGGCGGCAAGTCCAAGGTCAGTGTTCGTGCGGAGGGTCCCTTGCCGACAACGAGATGCAGCTTCCGCGACTCCATTGCCGGATAGAGGACTTCCTCGATCATGGGGTTCACGCGGTGCGCCTCGTCGATGAATAATATTTCGCCGGGCGTGAGGTTCGTCAACACCGCAGCGAGATCGCCAACCTTCTCAAGCGCCGGGCCGGACGTGGTCTTGATCACGCCGCCGAGCTCGCGCGCGACAAGATATGCGAGCGTCGTCTTCCCCAATCCCGCCGGACCGGAAAATAAAAGGTGGTCGGCCGCCTCGCCGCGCTTTTTTGCAGCCTCAAGTAAAACTTTCAAGTTGTCTTTTATCTTTTCCTGCCCGATATATTCGTCCCAAATGACCGGCCGTAGAGTGAGGTCGATATTCGGGTCATCGGCAGGGTTTATGAGGTTGGATTTGGGGTCTTTTGGCATGGGCGAAAAGGGGCTTGACAAAAAATTAACAACATGCTAATATATACCGGTAATCAATAAAAGATCTTTGGCAGGTAGTCGGTTCAAATCTGGGGGCGGGAATTATTTCTAAAAACTTTAGGACGAATCGGTTCCGGCTGGTTCCATCCTTTGAGTAATTCTATCCTCTTTTATCATTTGATAGAAGAGAACATTATCCTTTCGCGAGGAATTGCCCCCAGGTTTGAGCTTGTTACCTACTGCCAGCTACCACGCGAGTTCTCCGGTAGCGCCTGTCACTTCATCGAACGTCGTCTTTCCTTCCAACACCTTCAATATACCATCTTGTTGCATCGTGACCATCCCTTGGCGCGCCGCAACCTCACGCAACGCGACTTCCGAAGCCTCTTTTAAGATGGTCACTTCCAAGTCGCCGCCGCCTTCTAAAAATTCGAAGACACCGACGCGGCCTTTATAGCCAAGACCATTGCATTTTAAGCAACCAACCGGTCCATAGATTTTATAATTCTCATACGGCGCGCGGTTCACTTTCGCGGGGAGCTTCTCCAAAAACGCCTTTATTTTTTCTTTGGTCGCATCATCCACTGCGGCCTCTTTTTTACACTCCTTGCACAGCACGCGCACCAGACGCTGTGCGATAACGAGCGCAAGCGCAGGACCGATGCTCACCGCTTTCACGCCAAGATTGATCAGGCGCGGCACGGCACCGACGGCATCGTTGGTATGCAGTGTTGAAAGCACAAGGTGACCGGTGAGCGCCGCTTGCATCGCGATGTCAGCGGTTTCGAGGTCGCGCACCTCGCCTACGAGGATCACATCGGGATCTTGGCGCACGATGGCGCGCAAGCCGCTCGCAAAAGTGTAGCCCGATTCGTCATTCACCTGCGTCTGCTCGACGCCGTCAATGCGATATTCGATAGGATCCTCGAGGGTGATGATCTTGACCGTCGGGTCGTTCATGGTGCGCAAAAACGCATAAAGCGTGGTGGTCTTTCCGGAACCCGTGGGGCCGGTGTTCAATATCAGTCCGTTCGGGCGGTCGAGCTGTTTTTTTACGAGCGCGAGATTGTCTTCACGCAATCCAAGGTCGGGCAAACCGACCATCGTCGCTGATGGGTCAAGAATTCTCATGACGATCGTCTCCCCGAACTCCGCAGGTATGATGGAAACGCGCATCTCGATCTCCTTATCGCCCAACCCGATCGTGAAGCGACCGTCCTGCGCCTCGCTCTTGACGTTTAACTTCATTTCGGAAAGCAACTTGATGCGTGAAACGAATGCCTGATAGGTGCGGAGCGGGAGGTCGGTGAAAATATCGCGGAGAAGGCCGTCGATGCGGAAACGGATCTTCGCTCCCTTTTCCCCGGCTTCGGTATGAATATCCGACGTGCGCACTCCCATGGCGCCCGCAAGAATTATCTCAATGAGGACGACCGGGGATGCCTTATTAAAGTCCAATTTCGAAAGCTCGTCGTGGATGGCGTCTATCGTTGTCAAACGAGAGCGAAGATCCGTCAGGCGATCTTTTGTGATATTGACCTTGCCGGTGATGTTCGCGACGTCCGGTTTTATGAATTGATAAAAGTGCCACGCGGCCTCTATCCCCGATGACGAGACCACCACCACCCTCACCTCATATTTCTGCGCGACAAGATCCGCGATCGCCTTTTTTGCGGCGGGAAGTTCCGGATCGACCGCGGCGACGGCGAGTTTTTTCGACTTGCTTTCAATGGAAGCGATCTTCGCGTCGCGTGCAACCTGCTCGGGGATCACCCGCACGGCGTCAAGAGAGACCGGAATCCTTGAAAGGTCAACGTAGGAAAGCCCCAACGTCTCCGCCAGGCGCCGGGCGGCGCGCTCCTCCCCTTCGTGCCGAAGTTTTTTAAGCTTTTCCTGAAGGTCTTTTTGCGGTGAATCTGCCATGTCTCTGTATAGTACCCTTTCAAACCATTCACTTCAAGCAAGTTTTAACCGGTTTTTAAGGTCATTGACAAATATGGCATTTTAATGGTATAATCATATACGCAGAGGGGTGGAAAATCCCTTGAAGATCGGAGAGAGAAATGAAACGCATCGCGCTCTTTGTCATCGCTATCCTGGGATTTGTCCTTGCGACAACCTCCCACGCTCAAACCGTTGGATTCCTTGTGGGGAACGTCCCGCAGGTGGACGTGAAGATCATCAACAACACCGACAGCAGGATCGGCCCCGTGATGAACGGGACCATCGACAGAAGGCTGACGGAACCGGGCGGAATTTTCGAAAGAAAATACATCGATTCCTCCTTTGGTCTCAACGGACAGTCGGAAGTGGACTACAACGTGCGGGTATGTACCTCGCCCGTCGTGAACGTCCTCCCGAACCTGGCGCAAGGTCTTCCGGATTGGGCGATGAACAAAGCCCTTCTCGGCGACCTGGCCATCACTCCGGAATTTCTCGGAAAAAATCCCGGCGTGACGGAGATCAAGCAGCGCGTTGAGAACATCAAGCGCTGGCTCGATCAACACGACGCAACCGGCCGGAACGGGAGGCTTGGCTCGAAGCATCAGCTCGACGACTGGTTCAAGGCCGTCAAAAACATAAACCCGCTGCAGAGCGAACAGCTTTGCAACGATCTGCCTATTTTCTTCGGCAAGATCGACACGACCCAATACCAAGGTCGCCGGGTCGTTCTGATCACCATCAGCGGCACCAAAGCCACCGGCTACCGGAGGACCGTCGTGGCACAGTAAAGATATCTCTTGTTCGCTCGCGGCTCGCGGTCCGTAATAAAACACGGATTGCGAGCTGCTTTTTTTTGCCCACGCAAGGCGATATACTAACGGCATAACAAACACTATGAAGCGCGCTATAAAAATATTAATCGCCTTATGATAGCTCTTGGTATTGACCCGGGAAGTAGAAGGATCGGCTATGGCGTGGTGGATTCGGAGCGCGGAACGGCGAAATATGTTGCCGCGGGGATTTTCAATATCAAAACAAAAGACGACATCTCCGCACTCGAAGAGACGAAAAACGAGATCGACCGCCTTATCAAGAAACACAAACCCGACGTCGTGGCCATAGAAAAGATATTTTTCGCAAAGAACCAAAAAACGGCCATCGCGGTCGCCCAGGCGCGCGGCGTCGTGCTCCTTGCCGCAAAGGAGTGCCGCGTCGACATAAAAGAATACACTCCGAATGAAGTGAAATTGGGGGTGACAGGGTACGGCTTTGCCGATAAAAAAGCGGTGCTCAAAATGGTGCGGCTCATTCTCGGCAAAAAAGACCTAAAAGTGATCGACGACGCGAGCGACGCGCTTGCGCTCGCCATTTTTTGCTCGGGCGAGCGCTATTGAATTATCCACAGCAACGGTAGGGGTTGACAGCGCGCGATGATACAATATACTGGTTGAAAATAAAAAACAAAAGGTCGTTAAATACTAGCAATCATGGCAACTGATCTATTAGAAACAAAACTCACCTTCCGCGCGTTGAGCGACGAAGACGACGATGACGATGCGGCAGTTGATGATGACACCGACGAAGAGAAAGATACCGACGAGGAAGATGATGACGATGAGTCGTCAATTGATGATAGCCCCGCCGTCGATACCGGGGAGGAAGAACAGGAATAGTAAAACCCGCTTGTTCGCAAAAAACACCGCTTCGGCGGTGTTTTTTATTTATCGCACAATCCATTCTATTAAAAACGCCCCGGAGGAGGTAAAATAATGGAACATGGCCCTGGAAACAAAGCGAAAAAAGCAGATCATCAAATTCCTGCAAATAACGGGAGTGGTGGTTGCCTCTCTTTTTATCATCCTGTTCGTCGCAGTGTTGTATTTTTCAACCACCATCCCGTCGATCCAGGAAATATCAAACCAACAAATAAGCCAATCCACGAAGATATACGATCGCACGGGGACCGTCCTTCTTTACGACGTCAATAGCGGCCAAAAGCGGACGGTGGTTCCCTTCGACCAGATTCCCCAGTCGCTTAAGGACGCGACGCTCGCCATTGAGGACCAAAATTTTTATAACGAACCGGCGTTCGACATAAAGGGAATTCTGCGCGCGCTCTATGTTGACATCACCACACACTCCCTCGCGGAAGGCGGCTCCACAATCACCCAGCAGCTCGCCAGAACCGCATTCCTCACCCTCGACCAAACGTTCTCCCGAAAAATAAAAGAGTTCATCCTCGCGGTAAAATTGAACGAATATTATTCAAAAGACGAGATCCTTGGGCTTTATTTGAATGAGGCGCCTTACGGACCGACCATCTCGGGCGTCGAAGAGGCAAGTGAGGATTATTTCGGTGTGCCGGTGCAAAATCTTAACATCGCCCAGAGCGCCGTACTCGCCGCACTCCCCCAGGCACCGACATATTATTCCCCGTGGGGAAGCAATGTAAGCGAACTCCTCACGCGGCAACGGCTCGTGCTCCAAAAAATGTACGCCACCGGGAAGATCACCAAGGCTCAATTGAATGCCGCGCTTAATTATAAGATCATTTTCCAGCCGCAATCCGAGACCGGCGACGGCATAAGAGCCCCGCACTTCGTCACTGCGGTCGAGAACTACCTTGTCCAAAAATATGGCGAGAACATCGTTGACCGCGGCGGGCTGAAGGTCATCACGACGCTCAATTGGAGCCTTCAACAACAAGCGGAGACCGCCGTCGCCGAGGGCGTGGCGCGCGACCATCAGCTGTACAACTCGGATAACGGAGCGTTGGTTGCTGAAGACCCGACCACGGGCCAGATACTCGCCCTTGTAGGGTCGGCGAATTACTTCGACACCAGCAATGATGGGAATTTCGACGTGGCGATCCAGGGGCTGCGACAACCGGGATCATCCCTCAAACCTTTCGTATATTTGACCGGTTTTCAAATGGGCTACACTCCGGACACCGTGCTTTTTGACGTTCCGACCGAATTCAGCACCGACAGTTCCTGCCCCGCGGTCCCCGACTTCAACTCAACAGACAAAACTTGCTTCCACCCGCAAGACTTCGAGGGGACATTCGCGGGGCCGCTTTCCATCCGCGACGCTCTCGCCCAGTCGGTGAACATTCCGGCGGTGAAAATGCTCTATCTCGTTGGGGAGCAAAATGCGATCCAAAACATGACCAATTTCGGCATAACCACGTTCGGCAAGCCGTCGAACTATGGCTTGTCGCTGGTGCTTGGCGGTGGTGCGGTCCATCTTATCGATCTCACGGAGGCCTATTCGGTGCTTGCGGACGATGGTGTGAAACATAACCAAAGCATGATCCTACAGGTACAGGACGCGAATGGCACCACACTCGAGTCATATCAGGACCAGTCGTCGCAGGTTGCTGACGCACAATCGGTGCGGCTCGTCAGCGACATCCTCTCTGACGCGGCCGCAAGGGCGCCGCTCATGGGAGCAAGCCAGAATCTCACGGTGTTTCCGGGCTATGATGTGGCGCTCAAAACAGGAACGTCCAACGACTACCGCGATGCGTGGGCCATGGGGTACACGCCATCACTCGTCGTCGGCGTCTGGGCGGGGAACAACGACAATACGCCGATGCAAAAAGCGGGATCGAGTATTCTCGCCGCCGTCCCGATGTGGAGCGCGTTCATGACCCAGGCGTTGCCGGAAGTTCCCAACACAACCTTCACACCACCAAATCCCACAACACAAACGAAACCAATCTTGGACGGCGACTATCTCATTAATAATCAAGTGCACACAATCCTCTACTATGTTGATAAAAACAATCCCACGGGCCCTGTGCCCACAAACCCGGCCTCGGATCCGCAGTTTCACGACTGGGAAGTGGGCGTGCAAAACTGGTGGGCGGCCAACGGATCGTCGGTGAGCACGCCGGCAAACGTGAACCCCTAGGACTTCAAGATCGGTTTGAGAATATAAAAATACGAGCCATCAGTGGTAGAACGGATGAGCGCCGGCCCGGCCTCGTTTTGGAAACCCAAAAAGACATCCTCGGTTCTTATCCCCTTCATCGAATCGCCAAGATATCTCCAGTTGAAAAACACCTCCTCGCTCTCTCCTTTTATTTTTGCGGGAAGGATGTGATTGTTTTCGCCAAGCGATTGGTCTGCAGAACTTATCTCGATCGCTTTTTTGTTCGAGTGGATCTTTATTTTGATCTCGCTATTTTTTTGCCCAAAGACACCGGCAAGCTTAATGGCGCCGACAAACTCCTCGTGGTTGACCACGATCTCCGCATCGAACTCGTGCGGGACAATAGATGAATAGTCGGGGAAGGCGCCCTCAATGAGCCGTGAGATCAGCTCGGTGGTTTCGGTCTTTATGAGAATCTGGTTTTCGTCCCAAAAAATGCGCACCACATCCTCGTCTTTCACAATACGAGACATCTCCACGCTGGTCTTAAGGGGAACCAACATCTTGAACGGCTCCTTTTGCGACGAAGTAAAGACGCTTGAAGGAATTGATTTTTCAGCGAGACGAAACCCGTCGGTGGCGGCGAGGATAAGTTTTTCAAGCGAAAATTCAAAAAGGATGGTATTAAGCTCCGGGCGGATGTCGGAAAATTGGGAGGCAACAATGGTTTGTTGGATGGCTTCTTTAAGGAAAACCCCTTTGATTTCCAGGTAGCGGCTTTGATTTTTAACGGTCGGCGTCAATGGAAAGTCCTCTGGTGATAATCCATGGATGACGGCGCTATAATTGTCGGTTGCAATTTCAAGATCGTTCTCTTTGGTCTCAAAATTCAAGCGGTCGGTGGGAATATTGGCAATAAGGTTGGAAAAGAGGGCTAATGGAGGGGAAACCTTCCCTTCCTCGATCACCTTTCCCATCACCTTGTGGCTGATGGCAATTTCCAAGTTGGTGGCACTGAACACTATCGCACCATCCTTCGCTTCAATAAGGATATTTTTTAAAATAGGGAGGTTGCTGTTTTCTCCAACCGCCTTTTCAATAAGAGAAATAGCTTCTTTGATATTTGAACGGAGTGCGATGAATTTCATAGTCTTAATTATATTTTATATATAAATACTTATTGTTGATATTACTATTAGGAATCGCTTTTCTGGGGATAATTCATTAAGAATTCAGCTTTCACCTACTTTATAATCGGTTCGTCTTGTGGAAAAACACGGTATTAACTCTTGTAAATTATGTCCTTGATCATTAATATCTTCTGGTTAAGTCCTGGATTTCTGTTTATTTCATGGTTGATCTTTTCGTAGGAATGGATGGCGGTGGTGTGATCTCTCCCCAGCTTTTCACCAATATACGGATAGGAAAGATCCGAGATATCCCGAAGAAGATAGATGGCGATCTGCCGCGGCTGAACAACCTCCTTCCTTCGGTTGTGGCTAAGAAGATCGTCGATGGTGATGTTGAAAAATTCGGCGACGGCGTTGAGAATTTGGGCATCATTCACCTTCTTGGTGAGATTTTGGGTCGCTTTCTCTATGATTTCCTCGGCGATTTTCTCGGTTATCTCGGTTTGTTTGCGCTCTTGATAAAAAATGATCTTTTTCAACACCCCCTCGAGTTCGCGAATATTCTTTCTTAGTTTTTTAGCAAGAAGGTTGATAACAGGATCGCTTAATTGTTTATTCATATCCTGGAGTTTGCTCTTAATGATCGCTACGCGCATCTCAAATTCGGGATACGCCACATCGGCTATCAAGCCACCCTCAAAACGCGAACGGAGGCGTTCCTCGAGGGTTGGCAGGGATTGTGGCGGCCGGTCGGACGAGATGATAATCTGCTTGTTGTTCTCATAAAGTGCGTTAAATGTGTGGAAGAATTCCTCTTCGGTCTTGTCTTTGCCACCAATAAACTGGATGTCGTCGATAATGAGCACATCAACATCGCGATATTTCTTTTTTATATCCTCTATGCGCCCGTTGCGGATGCCCCAAACAATGTCACGGGTAAATTGTTCAGAAGAAACATATTTAGGACGGACTTTTTTGTGGTACTTTGCGACGATCTCGTTGCCGATGCCCTGGATAAGATGGGTTTTTCCCAAGCCGACGCCGCCATAAACAAAGAAAGGATTATATTTCTTCCCAATTTCCTCAGTAATGGCAGTCGCGGCGGCATACGCCAATTCATTTGAAGGCCCGACGACAAATGAGGAGAGGGTGTATTTAGGATTGAGGCCTGTCTCAGGATCCGTTTTGAAATCCAGGTCAATAAGGTCGGCCTTCGGCGCCTCTTTTGGCGCCGCAGCGGCCTTCAATGGCTCGGTCGCCTTGTTGTGGACGACGAATTCAAGTTTTTTTACCGAACCATCCAAACCCCTTATGATGCCAAGAATATTTTTCTGATACTTATCCTCGACCCAAACCTTTGTGAAGTTATTGGGAAGGGCAACGACGAGAGTGTCATCTTTTTTATCCACGAGATGGCTGTTTTTAAGCCAGGTGGCAAAATTTGCACGCGAAAGCTGAATCTCCATCTCCCCCAGCGTTGACTGCCACATTTGTTCAAGATCCATTGATTAAAATCTCATAAAATTTATTCGGGACCGAACCACGCTGCGTTTGTGAATTCATTATTAACTCTTACACCCAACAAGTCAAAGAGGCAAATATTTCATCTTTGGGGATTACCTGTGAACAACTCATAAAATTTGCTTTTGGTGATGTATATGATACCATCTAAGGCATGTCGACAACGTATAATCCGAAGAAAAAGAAACGTGCGCGGACGCACGGATTCCTTACCCGCCAAGCGACTCCTACTGGACGGCGCGTGCTTGCTCGTCGGAGAGCAAAAGGCAGAAAGAAGCTCGCCGTTTAATTGTCGGCAGGGCTTTTATGTCCCAAATCCCCAATCGTTTACCAAAAAAGGAGTTTGAGTCGCGAATGTTTAAGTTCGCGCGAACTCCCTATTTCTCGCTTCGGGCAAAGAGGAATAATCTTCAAAAAAGGAGAGTGGGAGTTATTGTGGGAAAGGCGGTGCATAAAAGTGCGGTAAAAAGGAATTTTTGGCGTCGCCAGGCAAAGATGGTGTCCGCCGACCTTATTATGCCGGGTAATGATTTCTTGATCATCTTTTTTCCCAAGGTCAACGAACTCACAAAGCAAGAGTTTCGTCGGGCGCTCACCAAGGCAGCAGCAACCATCCGTTTATAATTTAACAAAACCATGGTCTATCTCTACCAACAGATATTTTATCGCCCGATCTTCAATATTCTGATCTTTTTTTATGAGAATTTTGCGTGGCACGATCTTGGTATCGCAATTATTTTAACAACCCTCCTCATCCGTTTTATTCTCTATCCGCTTTTTCATACCGGCGCGAAGCAACAGATGATGATGCAGCGCATCCAGCCGAAGGTGAAAAAGATCCAGGAGATGCACAAGGACGACATGCAGAAACAGTCGCAGGCGCTCATGGAGCTTTACAAAGAGCACGGGGTCAATCCATTTTCCAGCATTATCCTTCTTGTCATTCAGATCCCGATCATGCTCGCTTTCTATTGGGTGGTGCGCTCGGGGTTCGGCGTCGCGCAATTCAGCAACCTCTATTCCTTCATCCCCCAACCACAGACCATCAACGGGCTTTTCCTTGGCCTTGTCAACCTGACAAAACCCAATATAATCCTTATTCTATTGGCGGCGCTCGCCCAATATTTCCAGGCGCGCCTTGCCATATATCGCGCGCCTGCCGGCAGTACGCCTTCCGCTGCCGAGAAAATAGCCCGCCAGATGGCGTTCGTCGCTCCTCTTATCACCATCCTTATTTTCTACAATCTGCCCTCAGCGATAGGTCTCTATTGGCTGATCTCATCGCTTTTTTCAGTGGTTCAACAATATTTTATCAACCAGCACCTGCAGAAAAAATACGGCGCTTAACGAATAGCTCTGCCTTTTCCAGTCTTTATTATCCGCGCGATTCAGCCCAAAAATAAGGGAGCGCTTGATTTTAGCGCGAGAGTGTGGAATAGTTATCGCCATGGACAACGTTGAGACATTTATTAAAACAATATTAAATCTCATCGGCTTCAAGGACTACCGCGTCGAGATAAAACCAGAGGAGAAAAAGGGCCTTATATTTATTTACGAAGACCAGGCTTTGCTCAAAGAAAACCTACCGGCGATAGTGGAGGCGATGAACCATCTTTTACAGATGGTAGCGAAGAAACAGCAGCAAGAGAGCATTTTTATTGATATCAATAATTATCGCCATGAGCGGGAGGTTTTGATCGCTGCGCTTGCAAAGGCCGCGGCAAAGAAAGCGTCAAGCACCAAGCAAAAAGTTTCTCTTCCCGCGATGAATTCCTACGAGCGGAGGATCGTGCACGTTGAGCTCGCTATTCACCCAGACGTGAAAACTGAAAGTTCAGGAGAAGGCAAGGAACGATATGTTATCGTGATGCCGATCGGCGAATAAAAAACACCACGGGATAGTTATCCCGTGGTGTTTTTTATTGCGCGAATGTCAGCGAATAAAGTTTTTGATCGTAGCGGTTGATCAGGAACAACGAATTGTTGAAGAATTTCAGATCGGTGGCATCGACGTTTTGCGTCGAATCATTCCAAAGCGTGCTGAGAGCTCCGGTGTCCGCATTAAGCTTTATTATTTCGTCGGAAGTAAACAGCGCGCCATCGTTATAATCGTCAGGAAGCTGGGCGGAAGAAAGTTGGTTCGGGTCGGAGGGCACCCCGCAGTAAAGGAATGGGGTAGAGGTGACTGTTGATGCTGCTACCGCAGGTGAAGAGCTGGCGGTTGTTGTGGCGAGGGCCGACGTGGTGGTGGCGAGGGCGACCGTTGACGTTTGGTCATTGAAAAGACACTTTGTCGGCAGCGTGAGGAAGCTTAGATCGTGAACGTCGTTCCCGCTGGCATCTACCAGTTGGAGCTTTAATCTTTGACTGTTCGAAGTTTCAAAATAGGCCAACCCAAGGGTTGTTGTTGCCGATTCATCCCAAACACTCTCAGGGCCAAGCATCTCATACTCGATTGGCACCAATGTTTTCGATTGGCTGTTATAAAGCCACGACGATCCCGTTGTTTGTACGCTCGGCTTATCGGACAGGACAAACTGGTTTTTGGAGATCCACTGCAACGAAAGGTCGGTAGCGTTCAGAGAGAGCAGTGCCGTCACGCCGGGCTTATTGGGATTCGTCGCATCTATGGTGTCTAACACCGCGACCCCGGAGCCGTACTCATTAAGGAATGCTATTTGATAGTTTGAGGGGGACCACTGCGGCGAGAACAGTCCCTGGGGAAGGGCTGTCCACGTGCTGCTTGTGACATCAAACACGGCGGCTTCTGGGTCGCTTGGGTCGCCGAAACTGACCAAGATCTTTTTGCCGTCATAAGAAAAACTTGCGGATATGATTCCGCCGATCTGGTTCGAGCTGATCGTTGAGGACTGGTTTCCTGAGACCGTGATTACTTCGCCCGATGGTTGAATGGCAGTAATTTTACCCTGCGTATCAACAAAGTAATCCAGAATCGGGCCATTCGAGACAATGTTGAAACTTTTTACGAGACCGCTTTGTCCAATTGAGCCGATCGTTCCGCCTGTTGTCGAGGAACCAAACCCCGTTGTTCCTCCTGAGCCGTTGCTGCCCTGTGTACCAACAGAGGGAAGAGAACCAGTGATGCTTGCCGGCAGAAGCCCGGACAGCGCCGAACCTCCTTTCAAAAAGAACAAAATAATGATTGCGATGATCGCTGCGACGACTATTCCAATAATGATGTAAATATAGCGTTTCATGTGTTTATAAAACAGTAGTTTTGCAGTTCCAAATAGTCTTTTGACTAAATCCTATATAAGAATAGCAATAACCGGACGAGCAATATCCATTTTGCGAGTTTCCTTGTGAGTCAGTGGATCCGCAAGCAGGCGTAGCGGCGGCGCATGCGTTTGTTTGGCAGACCGCACTACCATTAGTATTGCAGCAATTCTGGACTGTGCCATCAGGGAGGCTTTGGCAACTCCCGCTGCTGCCACCATTGGAAGTTGCCTGGCATGTCGAGGCGGCTGGAGCATTGCCAGTGCTAGGATTACTACTCCCGCCAGATGTTGTTCCAGCGGTTGTTGAACCCGGCACCGTCACTTGGTTCGCCGTTGGCCCCGTACTTTGCAGACTCGGCAGGGTCAGGTTCACCAACTGGGGGTTGATGATCTTGAGGATGAGATAGGCTCCGGCAAGAAGCAGGATGCCCCATAAAGCAGCCAAGAGCCATGCCTTTGCCTCGCTTTGCCCTGAAGGATTCCCTACCGAGGACATATAAAGAATACCGCCATAGACCACGACCGCGAGAGCGAGAACCCCGCCGATCAACAATGCGAACTGATAGAAATTAGCGATGTAATCGCCGGGACCGGCAGTCCCCGTAGTCCCCGCGCTCGAGTTAGAGCCGGGGATGACGGCAGAGATCGTGACAGCGTGGACCGTGGAAACTTGTCCCACCATCCCCGCGGCCAATATTATAAAGATGGTGAAACTTAAAAGCGTTCTCATAATTGATTTTCGTAAACCAAATTTTCGTCCGCCGTGGCAATGGTCGAGCCGATGGGATTTTCAACCTTGACCGAAACATCAATACCGGTTCCCGCCGGCGTCCCCGCCGGAAGCGTAACCTGCGCTTCTTCAGGGTTTTCAGCTCCACCCCCCGTCTGTCCGTTCACTGCCCACGTGTATGAAAGATTAGACGTTGATGAGACGTTGAAGAAATAAGGGAGGGCTGATATGGTCAAGGGATTTGCCGAAAACTTGGAGCCGGGGAATGGCGAATAGAGAACCACCTGCGGGGTCACGAAAGGAATCTCGATCGTGTGGGTGAGGTAACCGCCTGCGTAGTCCGGCAATTGGATTTTTAGCTCAAGGGAGTCTGGCGCTGCCCCAACGGGAGGAAATGTGATGTTTTGGATACCTTCTCCGCCGCCGATCAAGTTATCATCAAGATACCAATAAATGGTCTCGTTCTGTATATTAAGTATCTTTCCCTGGGAAACCAACTCAAATGAGGCGGTGATGTTGGACCCATACGACGGAAGAGCTTTGCCGACATAAGAGGGAGGAACGTAGCTTCCGACGGCCTTCCATGTCACAAGGAACTGGGGATCGGACGATGTTTGCGCGTGTACAAATGGCGTGGCTACTGCGAAGAATCCCAAAGAGAGCAATCCCATCAGAATAAGCTTTTCCAAAACGAAACTCCTTTTCATGTGATTGCTTTTATTATACCAAAATCGCAAAAAATATTCTTACGCCAGTTATACCCGCCCGATGCCGTGTTGGTCTATGCCGCCAAAGGGAGCTCATCGTCCTCATCCTCGTCGCTTTCTTTGTCCTCCTGGTAGGGACCTGGTGCCGGTGGCGCTTCTTCTTCTGATGCCGGCTCCAGAAGATTTTCCTGGAGATTCTTCATCGCGTCTCCTCCCTCTTCGCCAAGACCCTCGGGGTTCTCGCCTGACGGCGCCTGTTCCGCTTCGGCGCCTTCCGGCGCTCCTCCAGCCGCAGCGCCTTCGCCTTGGATGCCTCCTTGAGCGGCGCCACCCTCCACGGTCGTCCCTGCTTGCGCCGCAGCCCCTCCCGCCTCTTCGGCACCGGCCGCAACGCCTTCGGCGGCAGCTCCAGCTTCGCCGATCTCGCCCGCACCACCTCCCTCGACCGCTCCGGCTTCCTGGGCAACCTGCAAGGCGGGTTTTGCGGCCGGAATCTTTTCAAGAATCAAAGCGACGATGGCCCCAGCGGTCCACAACGGAAGTTCTTGCAGGCCCGGGATGGCCTTAAGCACCATGACGATTCCCTGCACGATCAAAAGAGCGCTCCCGACTCCGAAGACTAGATTGAGAATAAAGATGATTGCCGCTGGGATATCCTCTATGTCGCCCACAATAGGTATCAAACTCAAGACATCAAAAATGACACAAACAACGAAGACCAATATCCAGGTTACGGCGGAAATCTCTGATTGAGAATTTTCTTCCATGGTAGGATAGAGCTACTCTTTTTCTTCGAGTAGCTGCTCCGGATTGGTGGTGATGATTTGATCCTCAAAATATGACGGGACGATCTGGATCGCTACGTGGCGTTTGCCGGCAAAGAAGATGCCGGTGCCGACCTCCGCGCCAAGAAGAAAGTTCTTTTCCGCGTCGGTGAGCTCGAACGCTTTCGCAACAATATCGATGGTGGCGGGAGCTTGCTTGAGCAACAACTGCAGCGACGAATTCGTGACGATCGGCCTGCCGTACGGCGAGCGCAGGAAATCTTCCACATCTTGCGTGATCGTGGTGACGCCGAGGTAATATTTGCGGGCGCGCTTTACGAGGCCGAACAAGAAGGTCGCGCTGTCGTCGTTCTTCATCATGATCCATGCCTCGTCAATATAAAGGAGTCGCTTGGCGAGTTTTGCGCGAATGATGTTCCAAATGAAATTAAGGACGACGAACATGCCGATGGGCCGCAGCTCTTCCTCGAGATCGCGGATAGAAAAGATAATGAGGCGGTTGTTGACGTCAATGTTGGTCGGCTGATTCAAAAAGCCGGAGAAGCTGCCTTTGGTGTATTTATAAAGCCGCTCGGCGACCTCCTTTCCGCCATCAAGGTTGCGCAAGACCGTTTCAAGGTCGCTTAAAAGCGGAGGCTCTTTGCCGGCGAAGTCGGCGCCGGGGACGATCTCGCGCGAGGCGTAGGTTTCGCTGATGGCGCGGTCGAGGATGGCGTCCTCTTCCGGTGTTATTTTGCCGACCATCAGTTTGATGAGACCTGCAAGCGTGACGATGTGGGAGCGGAGCACGTCCGACGGCGACTCTCCCTCGGGGATGACGGGGATCTCGAATGGGTTGATGTGCTCGTGGGAGGAAAGGGAAATATTGAACATGCTTCCGCCAAAGGTCTCGGCAAGTTTCCCATATTCATTTTCTGGGTCGATCACAAGGACCATCTCCACGCCGGCCATGAGCGAACGGATGATCTCGAGTTTTGTCGTGTACGATTTTCCCGATCCGGACTTTGCGAACACCACCTGATTCGCATTTTCAAGCGAGAAGCGGTCAAAAATGACGAGGTTGTTGTTGTTCAGATTAATGCCATACATGATGCCCTGGTTGGAGGAGAGATCTTCGGAGACGAACGGGAAGAACGACGAAATCGGGCTCGTGTTCATCGGGTTATATACCTGCAGCTGGTCATTCGCCAGCGGAAGAATGGAGGAAAGTCCTTCAAGCTGCTGGAAGAGCGCCGGTTTGATATAAATAAGCTTAGCCTCCATCATCGTGGTTATCTTACTTTCCAGCCGCGCGAGCTCGTCCTGATCGTCCGCATAAATAGTGAGGTACACCCCGGTGTTGAACATTTTTTCCTGCGACTGTTGGAGCGAGTCGCGCAGCCCTTCGACGTCGTTGATGGCCGTCTCGAGCACCGGATTTCTCACAAGGCCTTTTTGCTGTTCCTCATTCATTTCCGATTCCAGCTGGCCAGCCTTCTTGCGAAGATTTTTAAGCGCGATGCCGGTATCGACGGGATTGATGAAAATGGCGACATCGAACAAGTTCGGCAGATTGATGATCGGCTCGAACCAGCCGGTCGAAAGATAGCGGGGGTAAGAAAGGATAAAGAAAGTTTTCGCGATCTTGTCGCCGATCTTCAGAGAGTTCGGAGAGACCTGCGCTCCTGCGGGAGCGATGATCTTTTTTACATCTTGCGGCTTGTTGTCTTGTTCGTCTGGCATGGTGATTATTGAGCGGTGCTCGGTACGGTTTTCTTTTCGATGGTCTGTGGGTTGTAAAAATTATAAAAAAGTTCAATCAGTTGTTCGTCGTTCAAGAGGGTCGTCTCAAGGCCGATGCTCTCGAGGCCGTTGATGGCTTGCGTGGTTCGCTGGCCCATTTGCGCCAATTGCTCCGCAAACACCTTATCAGCGTCTTCTTTCACCTTCGCCTTTGCGCTCGCATCATCCTTTTTTTTGCCACCGCCGAAGAATGGCAACGAAAGGGAGCTTTGGACGCTCTTCACTCCCCCGCTGATCGCATTCGGATGGTACGAGATCACCACTAGGAAAATCTTCTCCATAATGGCGTTCTTTTCAACAAACCCCTTTATGAAATTTATATATTCGTCTATTTGGTTTTGAAGTATCGCCGTTTTTTCCTCATCCCTTCGCGCGGTAAGTGTGGCGATATACCCATCAATATTCACTTTCCGGGAGTGGATGAGGATCTGCAGTGGGAAGTCTATGCTGTTCAAGAACGTCTGATATCCTCCCGTGATGATCGATTGCTCCGATTCGGACTTGAGTGAAAAATTAAGGCCGCCGACCATGATGATCTGGCGGAAACTACCGTCCTTGACGATCACGGTGCTGCTCTTGATCTCTTTGATGTCAACGAGGTCAAGGGAATTGCCCGCATCCTGTTTTAATGGGGTCGCCATGGTCTTATTATCTCACAATTTGCTCCGCTTAGCGATAGTCGACGCGCTTTGCGGCCTGTCGGTCGCCCGTTACCCGCTCAAGTATTTGATAGCGCGCGCCAATTTTCTGCTCGATAGATGCGCGATCCGGAATCTTGGTGCCCGTTTGAAGGCCCTCCCAGCTTTTATGGAGCGCCATTCCCGACGCGACGGCCTCGAGCGAGAAACCGCCCTCGTGCGTGGCGTTTTTTTGCGATATCGGCGCCGCTTCCGACCTCCAGATATACACTTGGGGTTTCCAGTAGAAATTCACGGCCGCAGCGATTATTTTGGCGACCGGTTGGCCGTTGATCTTCACGAAGGCGATCGCTCCGGCGGTGCCGAGAAAAATTATCGCCATAATGACAAAGAGCCACGTCTGGACGAAAAAATAAAAGATCGCGCTGAGGAACCCGGCAATGCCGATATACATAAACTGCCGGAGCGAGAAGGGTCCGACAACTTTGTCCTCGGTGTCGATGAATTGAGGTACTTGAAACTGCATTACTTAGATTCTAGACGATGGAGCGGCAACGAACAAGCGCCGAGTCCTGATCGGGCTAAAGAAAATCTTTTGTGATCACTTTTGCTTTGGGCGGTTGTGGGGGTTGCTGCGCCAGCGGCGAGGGAGCTGTTGGAGATGCTGATGGAGTTGGCGTCGGCGGTTTCGGAGGCGTTGCGGGCACTTGTACGGGCGGCACGATGGTCGTGGCGAACGTCACCGGTTTTGGTGCGGCGGGTGGCATGGGAATCGGCGGCGCCAGGGGCGGTTTTGCGCTCGAAGTGATCTCGGTCACGTTCCGCGCTCCCGAATTTGCCGCGGGCGCCACCTTAAATGTCGGCGCAAACTCCGTGTAATGGATCGCGCCTTTCGCCGCCGTCGGTGGAACCGATGGTGATGGTCTTAATGGAGTAGTCTGTGTCGGCTTAGGGAATTCAATGACGGCTGGCATCACCTTTTCCTGCGGCTTCGCCTGCTCGAATGTCACCTGCGCCCCGCTGTTTATGTTTGAAAGATGGAAATCAGAATTTTTTTGTGGCGCACTACTGAATCTTGTTCCCGCCATCATCATCGGCGCCGGTTCGGCCGGAGCTTTCGATGCCGCCGGGATGGTTGGCGGCTGTGAGATATTTGGAGCGACGGGCGCCACGGGCGTTATGGATGGAATGGGTGAGGTGGGTGATACCGGCGCAGGCTTCGGAATATTTGCGAAAGAAGCGGGTCTTGAAACATCGGTTGCGACCACCGTCGTCGTCGAACGCGCTTTGGACCAGCCCTTATCAGACTCGTCTTTTTTTGGTGCGGTCGGTGGCGCTGAAAAAGTATCGACAACGAACGGTTTGGAATTTTTTTGTGGGGCAAAAACTGCCGGCGCCGGTTTCGATACGGTCCCCGAGAGCGGCTTATAGTTCTCATCCAAATCGGATCGCAGAGGAGAAAATAACTTGGCATTGAAATCTTCCGCTATGGCGTCGGCGCGCTGTGGATCACCAAGAGCCAATTCATCATTGATCTCGTCGCCGAGGTCGTCAGGATGAAGAAATCCTAGGATTACCAATGCGGCGAGCTGTTGGACAATAAGAATCTCTTCTTCGTTGTTGATCTGGTTGTCTTGGCAGATTCGCAATGCCATTTTTTGATTGGCGTCAGAAGTAAGCGCTTTTTTCAGCGCCGGCGGCAAGATACCAAAACGCTTTTCAATATTTTTCTCAGTGAGTTTATCGACGGGGATCATTGGTTTAAGTATATCACGCGTTACTATGTTTTGGTCCTCTAAAGATTTTATAAAGCCGCATCTTCCCAGTGAACTCCCCTATTTCGTCGTAAACGCCTACGGCCTTGTAGGTGAAGTACAGCTCTTGGTGTCCTTCGTATATGTGCCTTATCCTCCGGTACTCGGCGTAGGATGGTTTATATTTTTCGTGCTTCGTTTCCTCCTCTTCCTCATACCACTCGTCGTCCTTCTTTTTTTCGTCATGCCCCTCGGTATGGCTTTCATAGTGGTCCACCTTTTTGAATCTTTTCTTCTTCTTCGGCGTCACTCTCATATCTTCCTCGCTGGGGATTCTCATCGTGCCAACGAATTCCGCTTGCCCCGCTTTGACCAGAGTTTCACACTGCCTTCTCAACACCGCCTCATCTTTCGGTTTGTAGCGGAAAAGGAGAAAGTTCTTGATTTTTACATATTGGCGTTCGATCGCTAAAAGAAATTTTTCGGCGCGAATTTCCCCTTTGGTAAGCGGTTGCTCTTTCGTGCCCGCAAAAGGATTGAGGGGCCCGCTCCTCGTCCCGCCATCTTCCTCCGGCTCTTCCTCGGTTGCTTCGTTCAGCCCTTGATGTTGTTCGGCATCTGCTCCTTTGGGTTCCTGAAGATTGTCGGCTTTTTCCAGCCTACCTCCGAACCCCAGCCGGTCAAGTTCGGCCTCGGCTCTTGCTTTTGCCTCTGGATCATATCCCTCTTCGTGCGGTTCTCCTGCAATGGGCATTTCCCTCACCTCTTTTGCTATCCTGTTAAGTTCCTGGTACAGCTTTTCTTTTTTTGCGTTATATCGCCCTCGTTCAGCGTCAACACTATAATAAGCGCCACCCCGTCCCTTGGTGTTCTTTGTTTTTTCTTCTGATTCCAACTCTTCGGCGGATTTTTCAAAGACCAGTTCATCCAATGGGATGCCGGTGGGGAATTCGTCAAAGAAAGCAAATTTTTGTTTTGACTTTGGATCCTCCTCTATCCTTCGAATTTGCTTCGGCTCCTTAAAGCGCAGAGTGCCATTGGTTTCCCAAACCGCGAATTTCCCGACGCGGGCATCAGAATCCTCTCTTTGCTCGGTATCGTTCTCGCTTGCTGGAGGTTTTTCTGGCATGGTAATTTTTTATTTACGCCGCCTTGTCGTTTTCAGTGGTTCTATTGGTTTCCTCGATCTTAGCTCCCGTATCGGACGTCGGTTTTTTCATCTCGATGACCACGCCTCGTCCAAGGGTGCTATGTGGAGTCCCGGCGCTCGGCGACGGAACCGGTGGCTGGTTCACATTAATGGCCGTCCGTTGATTGATCTTGATGTCGGGCTGATCGGGGGCTTCGACGTTCACTTTTATGACCGGCCGAGCCGATGTCGGTGCTGGTGCTGATGAGGATCCTGTCGCGGGTGCGGCAGCAGTGGTTTGTTGCGTGTTACTTGAATTCGTCGTGCTTGGACGATCGGTGTGCATGTCGCCGCTGAAATGCCGCGGCTGTGTGGGTTGCGTCGGTGGTATTGCTGCTGAGGCCGTTGCCGCTGGGGCTTGCGCGCGCGCTGAGGCGTTTCCACCTCCAAATCCCATGGCGTCAAGTTTCGCCGCGGCGTTATTCTTGGCACTTTCAGCCGGAGCCTGGGCCGGACCCGCCGCTTGCGCGGGCGCCTGAGAGGTGTTTCCACCGCCAAACCCTTGTCGATCGAGCTCGGCCGACGCCTGCTCTTTTGTATAGTCTTCGCCATGCGCTCCGCCGCCATGCCCACCACCCGCCGCCGCGTTGGCATTTGCGTTTACCGGAACGCCATGCCCACCACCCCCGCCTGATGAACCGTGACCGCCGCCCCCCTGCCCCCCCCCCCCCCCCCCACC